>JAAYCF010000070.1 GCA_012744415.1 Thermotogaceae bacterium | reverse complement strand
CTTGAGCAAAAGCAGCTCCAGTTTCTCATCGCAGAAAGGAATCTGAAGAACGCGACGGTTAGAAGTCCGGTTTCAGGGATTATAACCGAAGTAAGCGCCCGAGAAGGGGCGAACATCTCTCAGAACGGGGCGATTTGCACGATTGTCGAAGATGACGCGCTCTTCGTTCAAGGCTTTTTGGATGAAGTCGATATTCAAAAAGTACGAACAAGCCAGAAGGTTCTCTTTGAATTCAAATCCTTTGGACTGACTTATGAGGGGAAGATCGCGAGGATAAGCCAGATAGCGAATTCCGAAAGCGGCATCGTCGTGATCCCGGCCGAATTCTCTTTCAACGACGACCCGAGGAAAAAAGGAATCATTCCCGGACTGACGTGTACGGTAAAGATCGTCCTTTTGGAAAAGTCGGACGCGCTCTTCATCCCGACGAACGCCCTGAAGAGGGATCAGAAGGGAACCTATGTACTCGTCAAAGGAGAGAAAGAAGGGGAAACGCTGCCGACCTATATTAAAACAGGAGTTTCCACGACGAACTCCGTCGAGGTGCTGGAAGGGCTTCAGGAAGGCCAGAAAGTCATCATCGCCCCATCTTCGGCCGTCCTTAATACCTTTTCCCCGCAAACGCAGCAAGGAGGAGGCCTTAATCTCAATATGATCGGGGGGTTAGGCATTCCTGGGGGAAGATAACCGTATGAACGCTACTGTTTTCGAATTTAAAGATATATGGAAGGTTTACGAGATGGGTGAGGTTAAAGTGAATGCCCTTCGGGGGTTCACTCTCGCGATCGAGAAAGGGGAATATCTGATCGTCATGGGTCCTTCCGGCAGCGGGAAAACCACCTTTCTGCAGATGATGGGGTGTTTGGACCGGCCGACGCAAGGAGAGATCTTTATCGATGGCAAACCCACCTCGGAATTGAGCGATGATGCCCTGGCCGGGATCCGTAATAAAAAAATAGGATTCATCTTTCAAAGTTTTAATCTGCTGCCGAAGCTTAACGCGCTCGAAAATTGCTCCCTGCCTCTTGTCTACAGCGGTGTCAAACGCAAATCACGGATGGAAAGAGCGACGCGGCTCTTAACACAGGTGGGTTTGGACGATCGCATGAACCATCGGCCCGCGCAACTCTCCGGAGGGCAGCAACAACGTGTGGCGATCGCTCGGGCATTGGCCAGCGACCCTTCGGTGGTATTGGCGGATGAACCGACCGGTAATCTGGACTCGAAAAGTTCGGTGGAAATCCTCCGAATCTTGCGTGAGCTTCACCAATCGGGAAAAACCATAGTCGTCGTGACGCACGCGCCTGATGTGGCGGAAGAAGGAGATCGAATCGTATACCTCAAGGACGGTAGTATCGAGCGGGTCGAAAAAAGGTCTCCCCGACCTCGTCGCGAGGAGGGCGGATACGATGGAAATCCTTATTGAAACCTTTCGGTCGTTGTTGGCGAATAAAACCCGTACGCTGCTGTCCATGCTCGGTATCATCATCGGCGTCACGGCGATGATTGCTGTGGTTGCGATCGGTCAGGGGTCGACCTCCAATATTACGCAACGGGTATCTTCATTGGGTTCCAATGTGATGATCGTTTCCGCCGGGTTTTCTGGAGGATCCGGCGGGCGCGCCGTGACGACATTAAGCGAAATCTTATCTCTTCGGGACGTCGATAGCTTTATGGAATACTGCCCCGACATTGACAAAGCCTCTCCCGTTTTGCAACGCAGCTATACGGTGCAATACGATACGAACAGCTACAATGCGCAAATCACCTCCGGAAACGAAAACCTCTATCAGATCTTGGGGCTCAGGATTTCTTCCGGGAGGTTTTTCAATAACGAAGACGAACTTCAATTCAGCAAAAACGTCATCATCGGATACGAGGTCGCGAACCGGCTGTTTGAGCGGAAAAACCCACTGGGCGAAACCATCATGATCTCCTATCGGATAGGGCGTTCGCGTTTGGCGTTGCCGGTGACCGTGGTGGGCGTCTTGGAGAAAACGGGTTCGAAATTGATGTACAATGTTGATCGGATGGTATTGATGCCGTTTTCAAGCGCAGAAGCCCGTTTATTCCACACCAATGGCCGGGTCGATGCGATTTTGATCACGACGAAGAGCTCCGAAGGCTCGACTCGGGCGAAAGCCCAAATCCAGCATCTCATGTACAACAAACTGCAGGATTCCCGGCGGTTCAGCATTACCAGTCAGGATGAAATTCTTGGCACGCTCAATGAGGTGACCGCGATCCTCAACCTCTTTCTCGGCGCGATCGCCGGCATCTCTTTGCTGGTCGGAGGGATAGGAATTATGAACATCATGCTGGTATCCGTCACAGAGCGAACGCGCGAAATCGGCATTAAGAAGGCGATCGGCGCCACGCGCCGTCGAATTTTGCTGGAATTTATGATCGAAAGCGTCTTTATTACGGGCATCGCCGGATTAATTGGTGTAGTGGGTGGGATCGGCGTTTCGGAGATCGTACGCTTCGTCGGCAAGACCTATAACTTGACCCCGGTAGTATCCTTCGAATCCATCCTGATCGCCTTTGGATTCGCCTTCCTGATCGGTATGTTCTTTGGTATCTATCCGGCTTCGAAAGCATCTAAGTTAAGCCCCGTCGAATCTTTGCGAAATGAATAATGTGAATGTTCGAGGTGAAAAGGAACATTTTTCGCGGCGGCCTTCGGCATCCGTCTGTACCGTTTATCGATAGGCAGAGGGTGTATTCACGTCGAACAAAGAAGAGGGCTCGCATAGAATTAAGATTTCCAAACCCGTTCCGGAAAGGAGGCGCTAATCGATGTGGCTAACCAAAAGAAACTTCCGCGAAGGGGCAGACGACTTTAAGCGGATGTGCGCGCTCGTGATCAAATTGAACGCCCAGTCGATTGCGGATTGGTCACTCGGAAGGATCGTGGACTGGCGGTATGGGTTATGGAACGAGGAAAAATGGCAAGAGGGGTTTTTCGAGCGGAACGCCGTTTTGTGGGAAACCTATTTGGACGAACTGGTGGGGTTCTGCCTTTCGGAAAACGGCGATCCCGAATTCCATTTGTTGGGGGATCCCCGATTTCCGATCATCACCGCGTTCATGATCGATGAGTTAGTCAAGAAGGATGGAAAGATACAAACCCTTTGCTCTCAAAACGAAG
>JAAYCF010000069.1 GCA_012744415.1 Thermotogaceae bacterium | reverse complement strand
CGCGCAACGATCGCGATACCGTAGGCCGGATGATCCACGTATGCGTCTCCGGTTAACAACAATACATCCAATGTCTTCGAAGGGTCTCCTTCGAATGCGAACTCTGTTATTCCCACGGTTTTTATCCCTCTTCAGTCTCCCCGTTTTCTTTTTCGATGATCTCTTTTAGTCGTTCCCGACACCTTAGCAGCTTTGTTCCGACCGTACCAATCGGCAGATCCATCAGGTTGGCGATTTCTTTGTATTTCATCCCCTCAGCGGAATACATCAAAAGCTTCTGGCATTCATCGGGCAACTGGGAAAGCACCCGCCGATACTCGTCCACTTTGATTTCGTTCAAAGCGATCTCTTCAGGATTGTCCGAATCCGCGTTTTCAGTAATTTCCAAAAAGGAGTCTTCGCCATCTTCGTTCCCCAGTTCTGCGTCTAACGGGACGAGGTTTGTGTCCGCCCGTTTTTTGGCGCTCCGGAGACGGTGTTTATCGATACAGATATGCGCGGCGGTCGTGGCCAAAAGCGCTTTTAGGTTCTGTACTTTGTCGAGGTCTTCGAATACGAGACGCAGAAAGGTTTCTTGCACGATATCTTCTGCGACGTCCCGAAAGTCGGGGTATTTGAACGTAATGATCGAAATCAAATACGAAGCGTATCGCCGGTAGATCTCTTCCCAAAAGATCTTATCGCCGATTTGCTTCCGATTTTCGAGTAACTCTTTATCCGTCCATTTTTTTGTTCGATTTCGCATGAAAACGGGCATGATTTCGATTCCTTTCTATGACAACGTTTTATTCTACCATATTTTAATCATCGAATAACGGACTTTTCCGCCCGCGAAACCGGCGGCTCACGGCGATCGCCACGATTCCGTTATTGTTATTGTAAGAAAATACGAAAGAATCGAAGAAAATCGAAGCGGTTAAGAAAAAACCCGCCCTAAGGAGTCCGGTTTTCCGGTAGGGCGGGCTTATCGCGTTTGCCAATTAAATAGTTTATTGATACAATCAATTAAACCAAAACAGCCAATCGAACGGGAGGTGTTTTTTCGTGATCGAATCAAGGAATATCGGCGGTCAATCGGGATTAACCTACGGCCAGATAGGCGGGGGTCCGGGTTCTTTTATCGGGCCCGTTCATCGCGCCGCTATTGCCATGAACAACCAGGCGAGAATCGTTTCTGGATGTTTTTCTGATGTTCCGGAAGAAGTGGCGGAGACAGCTCGAGAATTGGGAATAGACCCTTCGCGAGCCTATGCTCGATATGAGGAAATGGCCCAAAAAGAAGCCCTTCGGGAAGATAAAATGGATTTCGTTGTGATTACGGCGCCCAACCACATCCACTACGATGTCGCCAAAACCTTTCTCGAAAAAGATTTTCACGTTGTTTGCGAAAAGCCTTTGTCTCTCGACCTGGAGCAGGCGAAAACCCTTCTGAGGATGAGCAGAGAAAGAAAACGGCTTTTTATGGTGACCTATACCTACACCGGCTACCCGATGATACGAGAAGCCAGACATCTGGTTCGCAGCGGGG
>JAAYCF010000068.1 GCA_012744415.1 Thermotogaceae bacterium | reverse complement strand
GGATCTATACCGCCGCAATGGGAATGCTCGTGGATCAGGCGATCGTGGATAACGCCTCCAACAACCTTGCCAATGTTGATACAACCGGTTTTAAACGAGATGCCCAGGCTTTCCGTTCTTATCTTCAGCACGAAATCCTGCGAATCGAAGGGGTAGATGGCCGGCAAAAACGGACGCCTCTTGGAACGCTCGAACGTGGCGTGACCCTGGACGAAGTCCGAACCGACCATACCCAAGGCGCCGTCGAAATGACGGAAGTGAATACCGATTTCGCGATCGACGGAGAAGGGTTTTTCGCGATCCAGAGTCCGAATGGCGATGTCTACTACACGCGGAATGGAAACGCTAAAATCAACGCGCAGGGTCTTTTGGTCAATTATAACAACGATCCTTTCTTGAACGACGCGGGCGAAACGATTCCATTTTCTTCCGACACCGTCGTCGACAGCCAGGGCAATATCTTCCAAGGTGGCGTGATCCAAGGGAGATTAGGACTCTATTCTTTTGAATCGGTCCGTCACCTCCAGAAAGTCGGATATACCCTCTATCGAACCACCGCGCTATCGGGAGAACCTCAAGCGGATATGAAGAGCGTGGTTTATCAGGGATACCAGGAGAAAGCCACTGTCAACGCGATCAATGAAATGGTCAAATTGATCACGGCTCAGCGGCACTTCGATATCGCGCAAAAGGTTATCACTACGGAAGATCAGCTGTTGGACGCGGCGATTAACAAGGTCGGCACCACCCGTTCTTAGAACGGAACCTTAGAGAGAAAAAAGTAGAGAAATTTCATTCCATAAATGAGGTGAGATCATGATAACCGCTTTGTACAGTGGCGCAACGGGAATGACCGGTCAACAGCATAAACTCGATACCATCTCCAATAATCTGGCGAACACCGATACAACCGGATTTAAGCGGGTGCGAACGGAGTTCGTCGATCTGTTCTATCAGTATTCGCAAAATGCGGGAGTCCCCGTTCTGGCTCAAACCTCTTCGTTGCCTTCCGGCGTTTACACCGGTTTGGGTTCGCGTGTCGCGGCGACCAGCAGAATTTTCACCGAAGGGAATATCGAAGAGACCGGCAGCCAACTGGATGTGGCGATCTCGGGCGACGGGTTCATGCAGGTCCAACTCCAGGACGGAACGACGGCCTATACCCGCGACGGCGCCTTTAAGCTCGATAACGAAGGGGTGCTCGTCCTCAATACGGGCTATCCGATCATCAACGAAACGATAATCGTCCCGACGGAGGCCGTAGCGATTCAAGTCGCTTCCGATGGCACCGTCGCGGCCGTATTTGCCGATGATACGCTTGAAGTATTGGGTCAGATACAACTCGTTCGCTTTATCAACCCGACCGGACTCGATGCCCTCGGGAACAACCTATACCGGGCGACCCCCGCTTCCGGCGAACCACAGGAGGGCATCGCCAATCAGGACGGGTTTGGCTCGTTTGTACAGGGATATTTGGAAAAATCGAATGTGAACGCTGTCCGGGAGATGGTGAGCATGATCACCTCTCAGCGGGCGTACGAACTCAATTCCCGTTCTATTCAGACCGCGGATGACATGTTGAGAACGGTATACGGATTGAAACGGAGCTAACAGTAAGTTTTAGCTCATAATGCCCCTTTAAGGAGTGGATGAAGATGATCGGAGCTTTGTACAGCGGATTAAGCGGACTGCTCAATTTTCAGAAAGCGATCGATGTGACCAGCAACAACTCCGCTAATATCGATACCATCGCGTACAAGTATTCGCGGGTGACCTTTAAAACTGCGATCGAATATATGCTGACGGGTTCTTCTACCGCAAAGATCGGAACCGGCACGATGTTGAACACCATCGACCGGAATATGGCGCAAGGACCTATCGAAAATACCGGGCGGTATAGCGACTTAGCCATCGCGGGAAGCGGATTCTTCGCCGCTGCGGACTTTCGCCGGAACAACGACGGGGAGCTGGTTAAGATGGACAGTTACCTTACGCGGGTCGGTAAATTCGAGGTGCTCTCGAATCTCAATCTCGTTCAGGGAGACGTCGGATTGCACATCCTGGGGATTCCTTCGACGATCGTTAACGGCGATATTACGAAAGGCGCCATTCCGGATCCTGAGACGATGATTGGCATGAGCCGGGAAGAAAAGGCAGCCTTTTTCGACAGCCTGGAGCTCATCGATCTGACGGATTTCCGTACGATGAGCGGAAAAGCGACCACCGCTTTCGAGGTCTTCGGAACGATGGCAACGGAGGTTGGACCGCAACCGCACGTTTTTGAGTTGTCTTCCGCCGCAGATCCCCGCGTTTCATACAAAGTGCGTTTGACCTTCGATCGCCAAACTGACGATCTCTCAACAGTCTTCGACGATGAGAAGACCTACCATTGGCGGCTGGAAGTGATCGAATGGTCCCAGGGAGACAATGAACGGCCGCCGATAACCGGTGACAGCGGGACGGTCACCTTCGATAAAGCAGGGAATATCGCTTTCCTTAACGGCGGGACCGGTGAGCTCCTATCCTTTGAAATCAACGGCGAAACCTTCCAGTTTTCCAAGGCCGAACTACTCGATGCCTCAAATTACACCGACCCGTCCATCCAGGTGATCGATACTTTCTACAACGGTTCAGGCGAAATCGTAAAAGACGGCGTCGTTTTCGAAAAACTCTCAAAAGGAACCTGGCTCTTTCGTCCGGCATTGACCGACGCGAAGATCGGGACGACTTCCTTTATCGGAGAGAGTGGCGCTGAATACACATTTGATGATGAAGAGCTGAATCTGCTGGGGGGTGTCCTCACGTTCGATGAGAACGGAAGGTTTGATAGCCTTTCGATGATGAAGGCAGACGGCACTTTGATTCCGGACATCCCGACACAGATAAAGTGGTCGCTACTGGACGGAACACAGCAGTCCATGGCGATCAATTTCCGCAATATTCTCTCAGGCGGTAGCGTTCAAAACGACTTACAGCTGCTACAGGATGGCGGACGGGCGACCGGCAGCCTCCGGGGTTTGGAGTTCGACAATTCGGGATACCTCATCGGCTCTTATTCAAACCAGAAAACCGCTACTTTAGCGATTCTTCCGCTCGTCCAGATGCGCGTGCCGGAAGCGCTGTCCGTTTCGAATTTGTACAGCACGGCCTATAATTTCGATCCTGAGATCCAAGCGAACAACTTCACAGGCGTTTTTGAAGCCGGAAACGGTGGTACTGGCTTGATCGAACCGTATGCGCTGGAGTACTCGAATGTGGAAACCGCGAAGGAGATGACTCGTCTGATCATTTATCAGAGGGCGCTGCAACTTAATGCCCGTTCGGTAACGACGGCAGACGCGATCTTGCAACAGGCCTATGAGCTCAAACGTTCTTAATGGGAGCTTTCGCAATAAAAAAACGCCCGGACGGGCGTTTTTTTATTGGCGGAGAGAGTGGGATTTGAACCCACGTACGGGGTTAGCGTAACACGCTCTCCAGGCGTGCGCCTTAGACCGCTCGGCCATCTCTCCAATGCGCGTGAATTATAACACATCTCCTTCTTTCGGTCAAGCGGAAGCCCTTCCCCGCGAGAGCGGGCTTTCGGGTTATTTCTTCCAACATGCAAACGGTTCGTCTGCCGCGGACAGCGGCGCATCGCCACAACTATTCTTTCGTGGTATGATATGAACATATCGCTCATCGTAACGGGAGGGAATATGAACAAGGATGAAGCTTTTGAGGCATTAACCGAACACTGGAAAAAACGTAAGATATTAGGCAATATCAACGCGCTCCTCCATTGGGATATGGAAGTGAATATGCCGGAAAAAGCAATCGGCAATCGGGCAGAATCGAACGCTTTGATCGGTATGGAGTCTTACCGGGAGCAAACCTCTCCGAAAATCGCCGAAGCTCTTGAGGTTTTAAAAACCCCCGAATTCTATCCGAGCCTAACTTCTAACGAAAGACGGATGATCGATCTTTACGCCCACGAAACCCTTAAAATGAAATTGATCCCCCCGGATCTCTTCGAAACATTTATCCGCTTGACGAGCCGCGCGCAGAAATCGTGGGAAAAGGCGAAGACCGCTTCTGATTTTTCTATCTTCGAATCGGACCTCACGGAATTAATGAGTTTGATTCGCGCGATCAGCCGTATACAGAAAGACCACTTTCATTTCGAAGAGATGATGGACGCATTGATCGATGACCACGAACGCGGTATGCGTGCGGAAGATATCCGAGGGATCATCTCCGCAATTCGACCGCCTTTGGTGGATCTGGTACGGGGAATCTCTCTAAGAATCGAGAAAGGCCCATCTCCCAACCTTTCGATGAAGTCAGACGAGCAGATTACGCTGTGTCGAAAGGTCGTTACGGCTTGCGGGTTCGATTGGAAGGCTGGGCGAATGGATTTTTATTCGCATCCCTTTACGACAAACTTGGGGACTGGGGACGTGCGATTTACAATTCGCGTGAATGAAACAGATTTTTCGGAGTCATTCTACTCCGCGCTGCACGAATGTGGACACGCCCTGTACGAGCAAAACTTGCCGGCGGACTACGCTTATACGCCTATTTGCGAAGCCGCTTCCACGGCTATACACGAGTCTAAAGCGCGTT
>JAAYCF010000006.1 GCA_012744415.1 Thermotogaceae bacterium | reverse complement strand
TTATCGAGATGGGAGATCCGAAGATCGGCGTCATTACGAGCGGCATCGCGTACCAGCATGCCAAAGAGGCCTTCGGGTCCCGCGCTTCTTTTTTAAAACTCGGGTTTACCCATCCGCTTCCATCCCGGAAGATCATCGATTTCTCCCGGAAGGTCGAAAGGATCTATGTCATCGAAGAAAACGATCCGTTCATAGAAAACCACGTGAAAGCTTTAGGGATTTCGGTAATTGGAAAAGAACGCCTATCCTTGTGCGGAGAGCTCAACAGCGAAATGATCGCTTCCCGGTTACTGGGAGAAAACGTATCCGGTTGCGAGATAACGGAAGAAAAAGCCTTGCCTCGCCCGCCGGTTTTATGTTCGGGCTGTCCCCATCGGGGCGTTTTTTACGAGCTGGGCCAACTGAAAGATACCGTGATCACCGGGGATATCGGTTGTTACACTCTTGGTAGCGCGGAGCCTTTGAATGCCATGGATACGGTTCTGTGCATGGGCGCCGGTATCAGCGCCGCAATCGGTTTCGAAAGAGCCTTCAAGAAAATTGGCAGAACGAGTCGCGTGATCGGTGTGATTGGCGATTCAACATTTTTTCACTCGGGAATCACCGGGCTCGCGGACGCCGTGTTCAATCGCTCTCAGATTACCGTCTGTATCTTGGACAATCGATCAACGGCGATGACCGGGCACCAGAACAATCACGGAACCGGATTGCGGTTAAGCGGGAAACCGGCGACGGAGATCGAGATCAAGGATATTGTGAAAGCATTGGGTGTCGAACACTTCTTTGAGATCAATCCCAACGACCTGGCGGGGTTGAAAGCGCTTCTAAAAGAGACCGCCGTACTGGAAGGTCCCATCGTGATCCTTGCTAAATGGCCATGCGCGCTGCTGAAGGAACTTCCGCCGCAAGATCGATCAAAATTCGATCTTCCGCAATCCAAGTATACCGTTCAGGAGGACATGTGCAAAAAGTGCAAAAAGTGCCTCACTCTGGGGTGCCCGTCGATATCGTTTATCCCCGGTGCGGGTTCCAGGATCGATGAAAGCACCTGCAAAGGCTGCTCGTTGTGTTATCAGGTCTGTCCCTTCCATGCGATCCAGAAGCGCGGTGATCGAAATGTCTGATACGAAAACCGTGGTGTTGGTTGGCGTTGGCGGCCAGGGAATTCTACTGGTCTCCAAAGTGTTATCGGAGCTGCTGGTCCAAAACGGATATGACGTCAAGATGTCGGAAGTCCATGGAATGGCCCAGCGAGGCGGTTCTGTCTCCACCCAAATCCGGTTCGGGGAGAAAGTGAACTCACCCTTTATGGGATACGGCGGCGCGGATATCCTGTTGGGCTTCGAAAAAATGGAAACCTATCGATTCCTTCCCTACGTAAAAAGCGGTGGAACGGTGATCTACGCCGATGCGACGATTCCTTCGGCGCCGGTTTTCTCCGGGAAGAAAGCGTACCCGCAAGGGTTGGACGCGGAGATAGAAAAAACGGGTCGATCCTTACGGGTTCCCGTCACGGAATGGGTGTCGGATATTGGAGGAGCGAACTATCAGAACACAGTTCTGTTGGGGGTTTTAGCT
>JAAYCF010000067.1 GCA_012744415.1 Thermotogaceae bacterium | reverse complement strand
ATCCTCGTGAAGGTCTTCGCCTTCGGGCATCATCTGTAAGGGGGTTTTCCATTGAAGCACATACTCGTTACCGGCGGCGCCGGTTTTTTGGGAATCAATCTCATCCGAACCCTTCTGGAGCGGGGGATTGCGGTTCGGTCTTTCGATATCGCGGATTTCGTTTACCCGGACGTCCAGAAACGGGTCGAAATCGTCAAAGCGGATATACGCGATCCCGAGCCGCTCGACCAAGCGATGTCCAATATGGATACGGTCGTTCATTGCGCCGCCGCTTTGCCGCTCTATACCGAAAAAGATATCTTTACAACGGATTTCGATGGTACCCGCAATGTGTTCGCCGCCGCAAAAAAACATGGCGTCCAGCGGGTGGTTCATATTTCTTCAACTGCTGTCTACGGTATTCCCGATCACCATCCGATCTACGAAACCGATCCGCTCGATGGCGTCGGGCCTTACGGGAAAGCCAAGATCCAGGCCGAAGCAGTCGCCGATTCTTTTCGGAAAGAGGGGATGTGCGTCCCGATTTTGCGTCCGAAGTCCTTTATCGGTCCGGAACGCTTGGGCGTTTTCGCTTTGCTCTATGACTGGGCGAAAGACGGGAAGGGATTCCCGATGATCGGAAACGGCCGGAACCGCTACCAGTTGCTCGACGTCGAGGATCTCTGCGAGGCGATCTATCTCACCTTAACGGGCGATAAAGCGGTCGTCAACGCTACCTTCAATATCGGCGCGAAGGTATTCCAAACGATGAAAGAAGACTATCAAGCCGTCCTGGATGAAGCGGGATTCGGAAAACGGATCAAAACCTTTCCGGCGCCGCCTGTTATCTTTGCCTTACGCCTGCTGGAAGCCCTGAAACTCTCCCCGCTTTACAAATGGGTCTATGAAACGGCTTCTAAGGATTCTTTCGTTTCGATCGAAAAGGCGGAGAAGGTTCTGGGGTTTTCGCCCAAGTATTCGAACCAACAGGCGCTGATCCGAAACTATCGGTGGTACGTGGAACATCTGGATTCCTTTGCCGACACTTCGGGCATCTCGCACCGTGTTCCGTGGAAGCAAGGCATACTCAAAGTCATCAAACAATTTTTCTAAGCGAAGTGAGAGAGATGTCATTCACCGAGAGAATGATCCGGGGCTCAAAGAAGATACCCGTCGAAACCTGGTTCTTTTTTATTTTTTTCGGGTACCTCTTCTATCTGGCTCCCGAACCTTTGAAGATGCACCAATGGCTGTCCGCCTACTATCTCATCAACTACGATACCGGTTTCGTTTCCCGAGGTTTGCCGGGAACGATCCTGTCTTTCTTCAACCCCTATTTACGAACGACCACGCTGTATCTGATCATATTCATCTCCAATCTCTTATTAAGTTTTTTCGCTTCCCTGATTCTGGGGAGCGTGCTGCGCCGATCCGAAGACCCGATCCGGAAAACCGTGTTTTTCTTGGCGTTTTTGTTCTGCGTCAATCCGGGATCGATCGCGTACTTGTTTGGATGGTACAACTATGGGCGGTATGATCTCTATCTGATCGCCATCGCCTTCACCAGTTTTTACATTGTCCTTAAAAAGCGTTTCTTGTGGATGATCCCCGCGTTGACCGTCTTGGGGATGCTCTCCCATCACGTCATGGTTTTCATCTACTTGCCGACGATCATCCTTTTCCTCCTGTACGATTGCCTTCATTCGGAAAAGCGCGGTTGGAAGATGTTCCTGATCCTGCTCACCTTCGGCATCGGGTGCGTTCTCTTCTTCATCGCGCAATTCAAGGGGAAGATACAGGGATACACCATCGCCTCCTTTGTTTCGAAGCTGAACGCGCGCACGGATATCTCGCTCGGTTTCCGCGGGGTCATCATGATCAACTACGAATACTATTTGGATGTCCCGGACGCCTTCCGATACTTCATCTTACCGCATATCAAGCGGCTCACGGAGCAGAGTGTCTTTTTACTGTTCCTATTATCCCCGACAATCTACCTT
>JAAYCF010000066.1 GCA_012744415.1 Thermotogaceae bacterium | reverse complement strand
TCAGATGAAGCCAATCGCGCTTCGTTTTCGGCTGCTCGTTTCTGTTCTTCGGCAGAATCTTCCTTAGGTCTATTACTCTCGAAATCATCCCCGTCGCCGTATCGATCTCATAGATGACGTCTTCGATCGTATCGCGATCGAACGAACCCGTGACAAGAAGATTCCCGTTTTTCCCTTCTTGGATATCATGGTGTACGCCGTAAGGGGAGTAATACACCGAATGAATGCGGCCTAAGAGAGAGGATTCAAAAAGGAGCGCGTCACCGAAGCGCGTGCTGCCGACGGAAAAGATGTTTCGACGGGTGCCTTCTTTGAACAGCGCGATCTCCCCGGTTTCGATCGATTGAAGCCAACGGATGTCCCCATTACTGTCGAAGGCCATTTCAGAATCGGAAAAGCTGATCAAGTATAATCCCTTTTGCCTTTTCACCGGTTGTTTTGTACGGATCGTCATCGAAGCGCTCGCGTGAACCGCCGGCAACGAATCGGTCTTGATCCGCTGAGCCATACTCATGACTTTTCCGTCAAGCGTTTTCGCTTCGAGTCGGACACAGGTCTCTTGGTCGGGATACAAACCGTAAATCGGTATCCAATGCTCCGCGCGAAAGTTCGGGATCGTATAGGCAATATCCCCGCTGGTGTCTTTCCCGATGATGGTGACCGAGCATTCCAAGGGTTCTTCTGAGCGGAACACAACTAACGCCGATAAGGGTGACGCATCGTACGGATCAAGGATCACCAAAGGGTGTTCGAATGTATATAGACCGGATTGCGTTTCCTCGATCAATCTGCGGTCGATATCTTCCTGGATTTTTATCCGATTCAATACTTCTTTGATTTCTTGTTCCCAATCATTACGATCCCGCGCGGTGATTCGGCTGAAACAAAAGATACCGATGATCGCCAATATCGCCAATAGGGACTTCATCAATTGCGGATAGTCCCATAAGCGTCTATTAGGATCTTCCATCTCGTTCTTTGCCTTTTCGGATTTTCCGGTACCATTTTTCCGGAAGCTCGTCGAACAGAACGCAGATATAAAGTATATGTGGAAGGAGAATGGAGAAAACCAAACCGGTGAACATGAACTTTACGGAATAATTGATGGTAAAATAACCGTCGTTGAAAAGGCCAATCATCCCGTCTCCTCGGATATACTGCACCCCGAAAGTGCATAACAGAATAAGGAAAAGGAAAATAATCGTGAAAACCGGAAAATCAAGAGATTTAAGAGGTCGTTTCCGTATTTTCAGGTAATATACGGATGCGATGACCGCGGGGCATAACGTCAGAATAACCGCCATTCTTCCTCCTCCTTAAATGTTTTTGAGCGTTTACAAACGAGACGCGGGTATTGATAAGTCTTGTATTCTATTTTATCATGATTGTTTCTCCCGCCCGAGGTATCGACGGAAAGCAATTTGGCGTGTTAAACGGGTCCGTTATTTTACCCCCAATTTCGTTTGGCTCCTTTGATTCTTCAAAACTCGCCTTTCATAAACTCGGCAAAATCGGAGGGGTGTCGAACGCGTAAACGCTTTCGTCCTATCAATGCGCCTTATCGTTTTTAACACCTCATGCCCGATTAAAGTCGGGCGCCATATCGATCGTGCTCCGGCAATAATCGCTCACCGTTCAATTGATTTTATAGCGGGAACTCTCATCGTCACAGCGAATCGGTTCCTCACGATCCGCATTCAAGAATTCGTTATTCGCAGGAAAGTACGCGATCGCATTTTACCGATGAATCCGGAACTGTCCGTAAAAATAATCCTCTTAATTTTTATCATCGCGCGCTTTCACAAACGCCTTGATACGGTCCCTACCCTGTAAAAACAAGACAATTTTACCGATCCATCCTGGATGACCAGCTTAGAGCAAGGGGACTACGCGTCCTCGTTCGTCACTAACTTGCCGACGACCCTTCGTCCTTCTCGAGAAACCTTCGAGGCTCTCCAGAAATGCTCTTCTCCAACCAGGCGCGGTTGTCCAAGTACCAGTCGATGGTTCTTTCCATGCCTTCTTCGAAAGGAACAGCAGGGGTCCACCCGAGCTCCCGCGTTATCTTCTCCGGAT
>JAAYCF010000418.1 GCA_012744415.1 Thermotogaceae bacterium | reverse complement strand
GATGTCGTCTTTGAGCCACTCTTCGTCGTCGACGGCGTTAATGAGGTCGATGATCGCCGCCGTGTCCTCCGGGCGGGGTAAGAAGCCGTACCGGCTGTGGTTGTAAAGCTGCGGAAGCTCCTGCGCCAGCAGACCAAAAGCGTTCGCCAGCACCGCGTTGATCCCTTGCCCTGGCCGGTCGCGGTCTTCGGAATGTTCGCTCAGGTAGAGGTAATGCGCCTCGCTTTTTCCGCCTGTCTCGGCGCGTTTGGCAATCGTTGCGCGGTCCAACATCCCTCTCGCTTCCATCGCTTTCAATCCGATCAGCCGGTTGAGGGTGGTGAAGGCCGCTTCCTGGACGAACTTTTTCCACGCTTCCTTTCTGCCCAACTGCGTTTCGTCCGCTTTCAGGATCGGCAGGATTTGATCGCGAAGGTCCTGAAAACCCGCGGTCGCGACGCCCCGGTCCGCGCTTTCCGTCATTCCGCATTGTTTCAGCAGCAGGGGGTAGGAACGCTCAAGCCTTTCACGTATCTGTAAAATCGCGCTTTTCAGCTCCACTCTCGTCAGTCCTCCAGTTCCAGCTCTATCTCCGCGGTTTCCGGCAGAGAGAGCGCGTCTATTTCGTTTTTCAGCTCCCGATAGGTCGTTTTGCGTTTGATCCTGACCCTTTTTGTTGGTGGTTTCTCCGTAACGTTGCCGTGATCGCCTTTCGTTTCGGGTTTTTCTTGAAGGAATCGGTCGCAGGATTCCTTTAACGTTTCGAGCTCTTTCTCCAGGCTGCCGATCTCCAGTAACGCTTCGCGATAGCCGATGTGGCAGTTTTCGCATTTGATGGAATAGCGAAGTTCCAGTTCTCCGCAGGGAACGGGGAGTTTTCGGTACCACGGTTGGTCTGCCGTCCGCTTGCCCGCCGGGTTCTTCAGGTCCCTTATCGATTCGAGATAGGCTCCGATCCGTTCCAGACAGTCGTTCCGCTTTTGATGAACGATGCTGAAACAGGCTTTGTATCGGTTGCGCAACTTTTCAAAGGTGTTGTCGAGATCGGTTCCGAAACCGGCGATGCGGGGAAGGGTGTCCTTGTACTCTTTCACGAGCGCCGCTATCTCTTCGGCTTGCGTTTCGGCGAAGGCGATTTTCGCCAGTTCGCCTTCTATCTCAGCAATGAATTCCTTTTGTTTCTGTATCGGTTTGCGGTTTTTCTCCAGAAATCCGGCGGTTTTTTCCGCGCGCGCGCGCAGTTCTCCGATCACCTGTGCGCTTTCGAGAAGTTTAGCCAGGCAATCGTCGCCTTTGCCCGTAAGCTCGTTGATGAGGTTTCTGGTGAGGTTGAGATCCCAGTCGGGTTTCGCGCCCAGTTCTTCCATCTCTTTCTTCAAGCCCGTCAGCTTCTCGTCCAAGCGTTTTAACCCTTCCAGCGCGCGCGCGATGAAGTCGCTTCTGGGAGACGGGACAGTCAACTTTCCTTCTACCAGAAGCGGGTTGATCAGTTCCATGAGCCGCGCTTTGTCAGAAGGATCGAGCGTGACGCCGCAGCGGAGTTTCGCGCTTCGGAAGTCGCTCGCGCTTTTGAGCGTCTTGAGAATCTCCGGTTTGCTGTAGGAATCCTGCGCGTTGATCGTTATCTTTCCCGCGCGCATCAGGCAGGCGGCGGCGTAGAGGACGGTCTCCTGCGCCCAGCCGTAGGGCGCTGCCGCAAATTTGTCGAGAAGGTCCGAGCCGGATCGGGTTTCGCTCAGGAAGGCGATCACCGGCGAAATGACCTTATGCGTTTCGATCAACTCTCCGTTTTCGTTGAACACGCTATGATCCGCGTCCGCCGCGAGGGTTTTGAGGGTATTTTGAGGCTTCGTCAGCGCATTTTCGATCTCCCGCGTCGTGATGGAAGCGGCGGTTATTTCGCTGTAAAGGCTCGGAATCACTTTATCTTTCAGAAGCTCTTTCAGCTTGTTCAGAAGATGTTCGCCGGTCAATGTCTCGCCGGCGTATATCAAGGTTCCCGAGTCCAGGCTCTGGCGTAGGTCGTCACGCAGCGTCTTGCGTTTTTCTTCCAGGATCTTCGCGTATTTGGTCAGGACGTCCTGGATTTCACCGCCCGTTTTTTTTGTCCGGAAGGCGTTGAGCGAAGCCTCCAGCTTTTTGATCTCGCCGGCCAGCGTCTCGATCGCGCTGTTATCTTCCGGAATCGCGTAGACGGTGTCCGATTGGTTCATCGATTCAAATTCCAAATCCTCGCGTTTCGTTCCGGCAAAGGGGCTGATTTTCACCTTCAATCCCTTTTTCCTGCCTCCGAATGCCTTGTCGGCAAATACCCATTCCACGGGGATCGACGGGCCGTTTTTGTATGGCAGTTCTTTATAGCTGAAGAGGTCGGACAGCCGCGTCCTGATTTCCTCATTTCTGTCCGGGACGTCCGCGGCCGCGTTTTCCACTTCTTCGATGAACTCCCTTTCCAAATCGGTGACCAGGGTGATCCCGCCGTTATACCGTGAGAGGCGTTTGCCTTTCTCTAAAAACGAAATCGCTTCGTTCACCTCTTTTTGCACTTCGTATTGCTTGTCATTAACTCTTTTACAAAGCATTCGCGCGATCACCGTTTCGGTCGCGGCGACTTCGGGAAGGTTTTTCAATATCTGAAGGGTTTTCAGGATATCCGACGCCTTCACCTGCCCCGCCTTGTATTCTTTATCCGCTTTGTTCACGTCGTTGACGACTCCGGAACCGAAAAAGCGTGTGCCCAGCGCGTCGAACAGGTCGGCGGCGTTGACTACCCTTCCGAATGACTCGTCTTTGAGGGCTTTCAGGATATGGTCAACCAGGAAGATGAACTTCCGCTCGGTCGCCTGGTTGTAGGTCGCGCCCGCCGAACCCTGTACCAAATCGGGGAGCATGTGGAACTGGTAGGGGTGAAACGGGTAGTAGGCCATAAACTCTTCTTTGGTTTCGGTCTTTTTATAGCTGCCCTCCGTGTTGGTGAGCGCGCTGATATTGCCCTGATTGTCCGTCATCATCCGGCTGAAAAGCGCGCTGTTTTCGGGTTTCTTCTTCAAGAGCCTCTCACGCGCCACTTCATCCACGTTTTCGGAGGTGAGATCCAGCCGCCCTTCAAACCGGTCGGTGAGTTTTCCCAGTTTGCGTTTGTCGTACGCGTTGTTCACGATAAGCTGGTCCAGTTTTTCTTGCGACGTCACGATGAGCCGTACCGCGCCGTTGCCCTTTGAAGACAACATTTCCGCGACTCCTTGCAGCTCAAGGATCCGGTCGTCGTTGTTCCGTAGGGAAACCACGTATTGCCCGATTTCGTCGATGATGAACACCAACCGTTTTCCCGACTTTTTCGCGTAATCGACGCACTGTTCGGCAAAATCCGCGGGGGAGAGTTTGTCAAATTTTTCGACCGCCGATTTGAGAAAGTCGCTCGCTTCATCTTTTGAATAATCCAGTTTTTCTGCCATCGCCCGCAGGACCAGTCGGCGAAATTCGCCGGCATTCGTCGCGACCTGCCGGTAATTCTCACCCGACTCCTCGATATAGCGTTTCACGGCATTCAAGTGACCGAAGGCATCGAGCTCGCGTTCCATGATCGCGACGCTCGCAACGCTGGAATACCCAAGCCTTTGCAGGAATTTTTTGAACATCACCTGCTGCGGCGTTTCCGCGTTCATCGCGCCTTCGGCGATGATTTCGAACATGACGACGACCGCGGGGATACTGCTGAGAGATTTGATCCTGCCTTTCAGAAACTCCGGATTCGCGCAGTTTCCAAGCCGCTCGTTGAAATATTCCCGAGCTGTGACCCCCAGAGGAAGCGGTTCGTTCATCAGCAGGTAGCCCAGCATTTTCGCAAAATACGACTTTCCGGAACCGAAAAAACCGGAGATCCAAAAACCGATCTTGTCCGTGGAAGCCACCCGATAACTGTCGAGAAACGTCTCCAGGTGCTGCTCGATCTGGTGGGTGACGATGTATTGGGAAATCTCTTTCTGAGCGGTTTCGAGGTTCAGTTCGTCGGCTTTGATGACTAACGGGATCTCGTCCTCGATATTTAATTTGAGAAGTTCTTTGATTTTCATACCCTACCCCCTATTCCCCAAATTATAGGATAACCGCCCGGTATACCGAAGCGGTGTGCCTTCCGTCTAAAAATTTGAGAATCCGGTCCTCTCTCTTGCCGGGATAGATCATAAGCGCGGGATTGGCCAATTTTCCGGTGACGGCCTCGATCAGCGGATTGAGGCTGAAAAACCCGTTCAGGATACCCAACCGGCAGACCACCGTCAGCGGAAACGATTTTGAAGTTTCTTCGAGCGCGCGCGTCAACCGCGATAGAAAGCGGTTCGAAAAGTCTTTGACGCAGGACTTGCCAAAAAAATCATAGTCCTCCGCGAGATTCTCCAAACCGTAGTTTTCTGCCGTTTCGGAAAGGGCTTTGGCGCAGTCCAGCATCCCCGTTTCCTCTCCAAGCCTCAGTTTCAGGTCTCGGAGCGCGACGATTTCCTCTTTGGGCGATACGGTCAGGATGATGACCTTGGAGCCTTCCGTCTCATTGGCTAACAGATCGGGCCGTTCCAAAATCTCTGAGATCAGATTCAATTTATCCGAAAGCGTCGGATCATTCCTCGAAAGCATCGGGCATCACCTCGAATGGGATTTTTGGTTCCAGCCTTACGACATTCCCCGCGCTTGCGAACGCGATCACTCCGGCGCTTCTGAGGTCCGAGAGAATAGAGAGCAAAGCGTTGTCGTCCAAGAGCAGGTATTTGAAATCCGGCGCGCGAAGAATCTGGACCGGCGGGAGCCCAGAGTCAAAGAGAAAAAACAAAACCGCCGCCACGGCGTTTTGTTTGGGACGGAAATAATTTAAATTAACAATTTTTTCTGTAGGAGAAAGAAACCCCACGTTTGCGGCTATAGAAAGAAAACCGCTCACGCACCGCCAGGCTGTCGTTTGCGATAAACCGCCCTTTGTAATGGCGACGTCGATGAGGGCATCTGTCGAAATGTTGGGTTCGTGCGCGTGGTAGGCGGTGTAGATCGGGCCTAAGGTGAGTTCCCGGGCGAGGGCGTCGCGCTCACAGGTTTTCCAGAAAAGGATCTCTCGTTTCAACTGAGAACTCGTCCTTTCCGAAACCATCATTTTCGCGAAAATAGGAAGCGCTTTCGCGGAGAATCCGGTTACAAAGTCTGAGACGAGCCAATTCGACACAACGCTACGATACTCGCGAGAACGGTGCGAAAAGGGATCGTCCTCCACGAGGTGTCTCTTTATTTCCTTAGCATTCTTGCCTTTTTGGACCTCGTTCATGACGTAAATAACGGTGTCAAGATGGTCGAAGGCACGATTCATGTGGGTTTTAAGAAAAGGCGGCATCTTCTGAGTCCTCCCAAACGGTTTAACTGAAAAAGCGCGGCGCTAATAAAAATATCTTCACATTTTGGGCTTTTCTTTCGCAAATCCCATCATAAGATTAAACCTTCGCAATCGATTGTCGCGTGCATTGAAAAAAAAGGTGCAATCAGCGTAACAACCGATTCTATTGTACCACGAACCCGACGGCTTCGATATGTCCAGAAATACCCGCACGCTCGGTTTCTCACTCCCTTCCTTGATCCTATCCTTAGCGTAAGAGAAACCCATGACTTATCTTTGGAGCGCCGCATACGGAGCGCCCGTCTTCCCTATCTTTTCGATTCGCATTAGGCGACGATCATCGCGGCGTAAGCGCCCCTTGTCTTCGCGACGGCGCGATAACCCCCGCGTTCATCGCTTACATTATCGATTCGTCTTCTCATCAAACCTCATCGTTAGAAAAAGAGAAACCCATGCCCTTTTTTTGGAGCGCCCGACTTTAGTCGGGCATATTCTTTCAAGCGGTTCGGCGT
>JAAYCF010000065.1 GCA_012744415.1 Thermotogaceae bacterium | reverse complement strand
GATTATCCGTCGCCTATGACTATCCCTGGAGGAGTATCGCGATTTACGGGCATTTTTCTCATCGGGTGCAGCTCGATGTTTCAAAGAATGTCATAACCGTCTATACGGAAGCGCTCTCGGGTTCGGATCTTACTGACTTCGCGGCTTATGCGGCCGACCTGCAGTCTCTTTTCTCAGCATCCGGTTTTGGGGAAACAAGGCTGCTATTCGAAGGAACTGGTTTCGCGAGCGGTAAGAGCGGAACGATACACGGTTGGCTTCTCACCGACATTTCGACTCTCCCGTTCTGTTTTCTGCTCGATTCTCACGGCCTCACGCGCTTGGTCTTCGACCTTTCCTATGAGGCAAATCTCTTGAACGGAGTTGCCGATCCTTTATTAAGCGGCGCCAGTCTCGCGTTTCCAGGAGCGCGAGCCGAAGAACTGGAGCGGATTGTGTCTGAAGAAAACGCGTTTCATCGGATGCAACGGTATCAGGAAACAATCTTGGAAAACCAATTACAAAAAACGAAAACGGATCTGTCGGATCAAACGAACGCGCTACTGCATATCGCCGAGCTGAATAACCAACTGTTACAACGCATTCGCGCCCTCGAAGAAACCGTCGCGACCTTCGAGGCCTCTGAAAGCGCAGTTCGTATCGGCGACGAACGAAAACGAATCGAGAGCGACGCTTTCCAAGAACAAGGGAGGCAGCTGGCGGAAGCCGACGTTCGCATAAAAAAGCTGGAAGAGTCCCTTGCGGAGAAAGAAACCCGCCTCTACCAGCTGCAACAACTGCTGTCTTTCCGAGAGGCGCAAACCCAAGGGTTGTCAAAAGAAGTCGAAAGGCAGGCCGAACGGATAGTGGCGTTGCAGAGCGAGAATGCCCGATTAATGGAGGAGAATCTACGCTTAACCCTCGAAACGCAAACCGAAGGACCCTCATCTGCTGCGAGTGAAGGAGCCGAAGCCATCCCGGCAAAAAACCAAAAACGGCTGGTCGAAGAGCGCCGGATATTGATAGACAACGTTGAAGGCTATCTGAGGATTCGCTACGCCTACGATGATACCGGGAAGGCATCTGCTATGCAAATCATCGACAAAAACGGATCGGTCCTGGAAACTTCCTCCTATACCTACGACGAAGAGGATCGACTCCTCAGCGTTCGATCAGTCGGATCTTCCGGGCAAGAAAGAATGGAAACCTACGATTATCGGGAACACGAAACGATAAAGATAGAATTTCGGGAGGACAAGGCGCTTAGAGCCATTCAAAAGATAGAAAAAAACCCCACAGGACAGACGATCCGCGTGACGACTTATGACGCGAAAGGCGCTTTGACCTACACGGAAGAGCGCTTCCATGAAGGAGAACTCCTAAAACGAACCGACGGGTACGACGCAACCGGAAAACGCGTTCGCCAAACCCTTTACGCCTATGACGGAGAAAACCGCTTAACGCAAATTACCATTAAAGAGGGAAACGAGATCAAATGGCTTCAAACCTTTGACTACGCGATAACCGGAGAGCCGGAAAAAACGAGCCTTTACGATTCGAAAGGGACCTTGATCGAATATACCGAGTACCTTTACGCCCCTTAACAAAAAAAGGCATCGGATCCGATGCCTTTCTTTGTTAAGGGGGATCGGCAAAGTTAATTCTCGCCCGACCCCCGTTCGCTTTGTTAATCCAATAAAGGTATCTCTATGCCGCCACCGGTTGATTTCTTGAACGCGATCCGAAATATTGAAGCGCGATGACGAAGGCGATTAAAGACAATCCGGCGATATCCGTTACCAAACCGGGATCGATCAACAGGAGGCCTGCCCCGATCGCGAGGATTCTTTCCCAAAAACGCATATGCTTTAATAAATACCCTTCCATCCCCACTGAAATTGAGAACATCCCGACAAAAGAGGTCAGAATCATAAACAACACTTTAAAGGTCGAGGCGACGGTCGCAAAAGATTGAGGCCCCAAAAGAATCGCAGGGTTCAGCGCGAACATGTATGGAATGATGAACGCCGCGATCGCCAAGCGTGTCGCCGTGATGGCCGTTTTTAACGGATTCGAGTGAGCGATGGCCGAACCCGCATAGGCGGCTAAAGCGACCGGGGGCGTGATATCGGCGACGATCCCGAAGTAAAAGACGAACATATGGGCGGCCATAATCGGGACCCCCAATTTCATGACGATCGGGGCCGTAATCGTGGCCATAATAACGTAGTTGGCAGTGGTGGGAACGCCCATTCCCAAGACGATACACGCGATCATTGTGAAGAACAGCGCCAGGATCGGTATTCCCCCGGAAAGGGTGAGCAAGCCTGTCGCGAGCTCAAGTCCCACTCCCGTCAAGGTCACGACGCCGATGATGATTCCCGCGGCAGAACAGGCGATCGCGACGCCGAGTGTGTTACGCGCGCCATTTTCTAAAGCGTCGGTGGCTTTGGTGAAGTTAAGCCGCGTATCTTTACGGACCATACTGACGGCAATCGCGGAAACGATGGACCAAAAGGCTGCCATCGTCGGGGTGGACCCGCTCATCATCAGATAGATGATAACGACTAACGGGATGAGCAGATAGCCTTTGGTGAAGAAGAGTTTCCAAAAATTCGGGAGCTCTTCTTTACTTAACCCCTTCAGTCCGAGTTTTTTCGCTTCGAAGTGGATCATCAGGAAGATCCCGGTGAAATAGAGGGCGGCGGGTAAAAACGCTGCGATGACGATATTAGAATAGGGTATGCCGGTAATCTCCGCCATCAGAAAGGCCGCCGCGCCCATGATCGGGGGCATGATTTGTCCGCCGGTGGATGCCGTCGCTTCTACCGCGGCCGCGAATTCGGGTTTATAGCCTATTTTTTTCATCATCGGGATGGTAAAGCTTCCTGAACCGACGGTATTGGAAACTGAACTTCCCGATACCATTCCTTCCATCGCGCTGGCGATGACGGCCACCTTCGCGGGTCCCCCGCTCGCAAAACCGGCTATCGAATTGGAGATATCGATGAAAAATTGCCCGACGCCCGTTTTTTCAAGGAAGGCGCCAAACAGGATGAACATCACGATGAAAGTCGTACAAACCCCCAACGGAATCCCGATAACCCCTTCCAAGGTATAGGACAGGTGGGTGACGATCCGCTTGAAAGAAAAACCGGAATAAAAAGCGAAGGCAATGAAACACGAGACAACGACGACGATCGGCAACCCGACGGCCCGACGGCAGATCTCCAGAACGATCAGAATCCCGATAACCCCCCACACCAGGTCCGTCTGAGTGAATAACCCGGCTCGATCGGCTATCGTGCGGAAGTTGACGACCAGATAAAAAAAGGCGCAGAATCCTACGATTCCGAGGGCTAAGTCATACCAGGGCACGTAATTGACGCGTTTTTTGATTTTTTTTGAAGCGGGGAACAGAAGAAAGGCGATGAAGATGACGATCCCGAGAAAACTCGCCCGTTTGATTTGCTCGGGGAGGGTAAAGACGATATTGGCTAAAACCGCGAAGATGGAGAACGCCACCAGCATCCAGCGGATAATAAACTTCGGGATACCGGTGAACTCCCTCGTGTTCGATTCGCGATCATATTGCGCGAGAACCGCTTTCACCTGTTCTTCGCTCACCACTTCAAATTCATCGCTTTCGTTTCCGCCAGTCATCTTTGCCTTTTGATCTTCGACAGTTTTCATTTCTTGTGCGTTTTTTGACGCCTTTTTTTTATCTCCCGCCACGGGAAACACCTCCGGATATTCCGCTTGATCTCATCGCGCCGTTTTGTTTAAAAGTCGGCACTTGATTTGCCAAGCGAGATGGTTTTTATGACTACGGATGACATCGTTCATTGCCGATAACGTAACAGAATCTTTCGATTTTGACCGCATAGTTCTCTCAAACTGACAATCTTTCCTTTTATTTTCAACACATGATCGCTTACCGTACCGACGATATACAACAGTTCGTCTATCTCATAAAAGAGACCGCGAATGAGCATGCCGCCATCCGGTTGCGCCACCATTTCTTGTCCCGGTTGGACCTCCGTGAGGACTCCTGCCCCAAAGTGGTAGTATAAACAAGAAATGAGCCAAATCTTCCCTTCGAGAATCTGATAGGTCTCTTCAACGGGACTTTGATTGACCGAATGGACGAAACCGATCGAGAAAGATTCCCCTTCAAACAGATCAAACCGGGCAATCGCCTCGGAAGAAATCGTATCTTCGATGATCAAGGCCTGCGCGAAGCCAAACGTGAAAAACGTGCTAACCAAGATTGGTAAAAGAAGAGCGCGAACGCGAACAAAGAAAGAATCAGGCGCACGAAAACGTGCGCCTGAATATGAATCGATCAAAGGATTATTGAATCGCTCCGACCTCACGGAAGTATTTTTCCGCTCCGGGATGGAAAGGAACAGAGACTCCTTTCACAGCTTCTTGAAGGTTAAACTCTTTTCCTTTGGCGTGGGCTTCCGCGATCTCCGCCTGTCCTTCGAAAATCGCTTTGGTGATGTTGTAGACCGTATCGAGCGGAAGATCGGCGCGAACGATGAAGGTCGCTTTAACGGCAACGGTGTTCACAGGTTCTGTTTGGTTTTTGTAGGTATTCGCAGGAATGATGAAGTTGACATAGAATGGGAAGTTGTTGATCAGCGTGCTGGCTTTCTCAACGTCGACGGGCAGCACTTTTACCGCATTGGTACTGGCGAGCTCGACGATCGCGGTTGTCGGAATGCCAGCCGTGACAAAGAACGCGTCGATCTTTCGATCCTTAAGCGCCGAAGCGGATTCGGCAAAGGACAAGTTTTGGACGTTGATGTCTTTGAAGGTCATTCCGTAGGCTTCCAAAATCTGGATCGTATTGGCTTCAACGCCGCTTCCGGCATCCCCTACCGATACTCTCTTCCCCTTCAGATCGGCGATGGTATTGATTCCAGAATCGGCTCTTGTGATGACCTGGCACACTTCCGTGTACACGGTTGCCAACGTATAGAAGTTGGTGATTTTGCCTGCTTTGAAAAGGACGGTGCCGGTGTAAGCGTAGTGCATCACATCGTTCTGGACGAGCGCGATGTCGACTTCTTTCTCGGCGATAAGACGGATGTTCGCGGCCGAGGCGCCGGTAGACTGCACACGGATGCGGACTTCGGGGTAGCGTTGGCCGATCACCTGGGCAACGGCTCCGCCAAAGGGATAGTAGGTTCCAGAAGTACCGCCTGTGGCCATATACAGATTCATTACGCCAAAACTGAGAGTGAGAGAGAACAAGAGTGCCAGAGTGATTAGGAAAGTGACTTTTTTCACGTAGATCTCCTCCTTCATATGTATGTTGCCAATAACGCGAAAATAATCCGAAATTGGGTGCAGACGAAAAGTCCAGAATATGAGGTGGAATGAATGATAAATATAGTGTAACACATATTCGGTGCGATTGCAAGCAGATATCGAGTCAAAAACAAGAGACCTACCCCTCTAAACGCAAGGTATTCAGGGCTTGTTTCACGATCCGTTGCCGCGCTTTGACGAGCGGTTCGAGGCAGCGGACGATTTTTATGACCTCTTTATCGGGAAAGCATACGGCGATCGTCGCTTGTTGCGGATTCTCCATGTGAACGGCGATCCCGATTTTTGTGCCCGCGCGCGCTTTTGCCGCTCTCGCGAAGGCCTGCGCTCCGTCTCCTGTGACAGTTTTGGTTTCGGAAAGCCAGTGACGGCTTCTTTCCTCCGCGTTAAAACACCATCCACGAGATAATACCCGAGTCGCTCCGCTCACACCTGAAAGCGCAGCGAATAGGGCGCCCCCGGTTATCGACTCGAAGACGGCCAGATCCCATCCCCGGGCGGCGAAGCGCTCGACCACGCGTTCTTCCAAAGACTGGTTGTCATAACCGTAATAGAGGTCCCCTAACAACCAAATGATCGATTGTTGCGTTTCTTCTATCAATTGTATGGCGTTTTGATTGTCGGGCGCGCGCGCGGTTACTCTGACCGTTATCTCCCCTTCCGAGGCATAGGTTGCGACGGTGGGATTGCTTTGGCTGTCGATAATCGGTTTCAGAAGTTCGGCCAGAGCGCTTTCCCCGATCCCGACAGTTTTAAGGACTCGCGACACGATCACCCCGCTGTTTTTTGCATCCAAAAAGGGGGCAACCGTATTCTCGAACATGGGGATCATCTCTGAGGGGGGACCCGGCAAGACTACAATCGTTTTTTCACCATTGCCGAACAGAGCGCCCGGCGCGGTTCCGTTCGGGTTTTCTAATATCTGCGCGCCGATTGGGAAAAAGGCTTGCTTTCTGTTGGATTCGGGAATCGGCATCATTCTGTCGGCAAAGCGTTCTTGTATGCGTTCCCAGGAGGGTAGGTGAAAACATAACGGGATCCCAAAATAGGCTGCAGCAACCTCTTTGGTTAGGTCGTCATCGGTCGGCCCCAATCCGCCCGTGGCGATGACAAGGTCGGCCGATTCGAAGGCATAGCCAATCGCTTGTTTCAAGCGAACGGGATTGTCTCCGACGACCGTTTGGCGGTAACAACTGAAACCGTAATCGGCAATTCTCCGGGCGAGGTACCGGGCATTCGTATTGACGATATCTCCGAGAAGTATTTCCGTCCCCACCGTAATAATCTCCACTACCATCTTTTAACCTCCCGATCGGTCTGTCTGAGAATTATAGCACAGGCGGCCATGGTATAATCCCCGTATCTTCATCAAAAAGGAGTAAAATGGGAGAGATTCGTCAGAGTATTTTCAAGGATCGACGCGACAGAGAGATCCTTTTCAGGAGCGCGAAAACAGAAGACTCAAAAGGGGTTATCCGCTACATACGAGACAATCAGGACCGTTTCGATTATATGATCTCCAACTCTTGGGAAGTGAATCAAGACGCGAAGTACGAGAAAGATTACATCGAGGCGCATGCGCTTCGAAAGAACGCGGTGATGGTCGTGGCCGTTCATTCCGAGCGGATTGTCGGACTCCTCAATTTTGTGGGCGGGATGAAACAGCGGATCAGTCACGATGGGGAAGTCGGGATTTCGGTCGCGGTCGACTATCAGGGAGCGGGTATCGGACGGCACATGATGGAAATTTTTATTACGTGGGCTACCGAAAATCCTTTGTTGAAGAGAGTGACCTTGCATGTGATGGGGCACAACCTCCGGGCATTAACCCTCTATCAGTCATTGGGTTTTGAGGTCGAAGGCCGGCGTAGAGGCGCCGTGGTTTTCGACTCCGGCCGGGTGGAAGATCTCATCATGATGGGATTGATTTTTGAAAACTCGAAAGATTTCATCGAACAAAGCGAGAAAACATGGATAGACGCCAGGGAATCGTAGTCCGTTTCCATTCGAATATCGTCACCGTTGAAGACGCGCTGACGCAAAAGCGTTTTATGTGCAGTCTGCGGGGACGTTTTAAAACGCAAAACATCCGCCCGATCATCGGCGATGTCGTGGAATATATTGGCTTTCGAGAAACGGTCGCGGGGGCATCACCCGGCGTGGAAGCGATGCCTGCTGGGAGAATCGAGAATATCTTCCCCCGAAGGAATGTCTTGGATCGGCCGAATATTGCCAATATCGATCAGGTCCTGTTGGTCACATCGTTGAAGTATCCGGAAGTTTCCGCGTTTATCGTAGACCGGTTTTTGGTCCTGGCCGAACGTAACAGCCTCGAAGTATGTCTGGTTATCAACAAAATCGATCTGCTGGATCGAGAAGGCCGGGAGCGCCTTGAACAATACGTCGCCTATTATTCAAAGGACTACACGGTGATCCCCGTCTCCGCGAAAACAGGAGAAGGGATCCTCGAGGTCAGCTCCGTTCTCTCGGGTAAAATATCCACCTTGGCCGGCATGTCCGGTGTGGGCAAAAGCACGGTGCTCAATCAGATCGATCCTTCTTTGGGGTTGAAGGAAGGAGAAATCTCCAAGCAGTTGGAAGTTGGGAAACACACGACGACCTATTCCGAGCTGCTGCCCGTGGCGAACAAAGGGTTGGTGGCGGATACGCCCGGATTCGCGAATCTTAGCTTGACGCATATTCCTTCCGATGAGCTGAAATTTTGTTTCCCGGAGTTTGTGAGGGCGGGTAGTCACTGTTATTACGAAGACTGTTTGCATATAGATGAACCGGGATGCCGAGTCCACGAGCAGGTGGATCAGGGAGAAATCCTCCTCTCTCGATATGAGAATTACCTTCAGATGGTTCGCGAGCTGGTGGATTTCGAGCGCATACATCCGATCAACAAGTACCAAAAGGAGAAGAGATGAAACATCGTATTCGCGTCTCACCGTCGATCCTGGCGGCGGATTTTGCGAATTTGGAGAAAGAGATTCGCCGCGTCGAAGAGGTTAGCGATTACCTCCACATCGATGTAATGGATGGCCATTATGTGCCGAATATCACGATCGGGATTCCGGTGGTAGAAGCCATCCGACGTGTCACTTCTCTTAAACTGGATGTCCATCTCATGATCTCGCGGCCGGACGACTATATCGATACTTTCATCCGGGCAGGGGCAAACCCACTAACCGTACACTACGAAACTTGTCCACACCTCCATGCTTCGATCGCCAGAATCAAAAGCGCCGGGGTAGAGGCCTTTGTCTCTTTAAATCCGCACACGCCGGTTTCTATTCTCGAAGAGATCCTGCCGTATGTGGACGGGGTTTTGATAATGAGCGTGAATCCGGGATTCGGGGGTCAGCGGTTCATCTCGGGCAGCTTTGAAAAGATCAGAAAACTGGCGCAAATGCGAGAAGCGGGGGAAAACTGGTTTCTCATCTCTGTAGATGGCGGCGTCAACGATGACAACTACGAAGAGTTGTGCGAGAGCGGAGCCGATATCCTGGTGGCGGGATCGGCCATATTTGGCGCAGAGGAACCGAAAGCTGCGATTCTGAAGTGGAAAAAGGGGTGACCTCTCCGCTTCGCCCCGGAGGATGACGTGGACCAGCCGATGGAGAGAGTCAAAACCGAGATCGACCAGTTGAGAGAAGAGATAGAGCGCCACAATTACGCCTATCACGTGCTGGCGCATCCGGTTGTCTCGGACAAAGACTACGATGACTTATTCCGAAAGTTGCTTACCCTTGAGAGAAAGTACCCCCAATTCGACGACCCGAACTCCCCGACCCGAAAAGTGGGAGCGTTGGTGATCGAGGGTTTTCAAACCGTCCCCCATTCGATCCCGATGCTCAGCCTCGATAACACGTACAACGAAACGGACATTCGGGAGTTCCACGGCCGCGTCGCCAGAATCTTGGGGAAGGTTCCGTTCTCCTATCTCTGCGAGTTGAAAATCGATGGCGTTTCTTTTGCCGCGCGTTTTGAAGCGGGTGTTTTCGTGCGTGGTATTTCAAGGGGGAACGGGGTCGAGGGAGAGGATATCACGGAACATATCCGACGGATCTCCTCCTTTCCGAATCGTTTGCGTCGGCCGGAAACTCTGGAAGTTCGCGGGGAGATCTATATGCCGAAGTCGTCTTTTGCCGCGATCAATGAACAACGCGAAGAAGAAGGGATCGCGCTGTTCGCCAATCCACGCAATGCGGCCGCTGGAACGTTGAGACAACTCGATACGGCCGCTGTGGCTAAAAGGCGGTTGGATAGTTTTGTCTATCATTTATTGGATCCGATGCGTTATGGGTTAAAAACTCAAACGGAGACATTGGACTTTTTCAAAGAACTTGGTTTTAAAACCGAACCTCATCGCGCCCTATGTGCCTCCGTGGAAGAAGTGATCGCGTATTGGCAGCTTTGGACGGCCAAAAGGCATGGATTGCCCTTCGATATCGACGGTGCCGTGATCAAAGTCAATGAATTCGGTTGGTACGAGTCATTGGGAGCGACAAGTCATTCGCCCAGATGGGCGATCGCGTTCAAATTCCCCGCCGAACAAAAGGAAACACGAGTCCTGTCAGTAGAATACAGCGTCGGTCGCACAGGTGTCATCACACCGGTCGCTAACTTGGCTCCCGTCTCTTTAGCGGGGACCACGGTCAGAAGGGCTTCCCTCCATAACTTTGAATATGTGAGAGAAAAAGACATCCGTTCCGGCGATACCGTGGTTGTTGAAAAAGCGGGAGATATCATTCCGCAAATCGTCCGTTCGGTCTCAGAGAAGCGTGGAGGTCAGGAAACGATCCTCTTTCCGCCGGAAAAATGCCCCGTCTGCCTAGGTCCCGTCGGGAAGGAGAGGGAGGAAGAAGTTGCCATTCGGTGTCTGAATCCGCTATGTTCGGCCAAGTTGAAGCGATCGATGGAAATCTTCGCCTCCCGGCAGGGCATGAACATCGAAGGGCTGGGCGAACGCTGGATTCACGAGCTGGTGGAGAGGGGGCTTCTGAAAGAACTGTCGGATCTGTACCGCTTAGAAAGGCAGCAGTTGCTCGCCATGCCGAGAATGGGAGAAAAATCGGTCCTTCGGCTGCTGACGGAGATAGAAGGAAGTAAAAAGAACCCGCTGCATCGTTTGTTAACGGGATTAGGCATTCCGACGGTCGGGGTGAAGACGGCGAAAGAGTTGGCGGCCGCTTTCAAAGACTTGAATCGTTTAAAAACCGCGACAGCGGAAGAATTGTGCCGATTGGATGGCATTGGAGCAGAGATGGCGGCCGCGATCCACGGATATTTCCAGAATCCGGCGGTTCAACGCGTTTTGGATGAGATCGAAGCGATGGGCGTAAATACGAAAGAACCGATCGAACAGGTTTCGGAAAGGTTCAAAGGGCTGACCTTCGTTATCACAGGGACCTTCGAGCACTTCACACGGGAGGAGCTTCGGGGATTGATCGAAAAGAACGGGGGGAAAGTTTCGGAGAGCGTTTCCAAAAAAACGAACTATCTGCTGATGGGAGAAAACCCGGGATCGAAAGCTCAAAAAGCTGCGCAGCTCAATACGCCAATTATCAGCGAAGCGCAATGGCAAAAATGGTTCGATCAAGAATAAAAAGGAGAGTGTGATGAAAGCGCTTTTGGTCGTGGATGTACAGAACGATTTCTTTTCACCCGAAGGGGTCTTGTTCAACAACCGCTTTCCGGAACGGATAACCGGTATCATTCGGGCAGTCGAGAAAGCTCAGGAAGAAGAGCAGTATATTATTACCACCCAGGATTGGCATAAATCGAACGACCCCGAATTCCGGCTTTTCCCGCCGCATTGTCTGCAAAACACGTGGGGGTCCGACCTCTTGACGGAATTGAAACGGTCGCTAAACGGGTATCATCGCCATATTCGACTGTATAAGCGGTATTTCACCGCTTTCAAGGAAACCAAACTCGACGAGATCATCAAGACGAACCGGATCCAGGAGATTGCCCTGTGCGGGGTAATGCTCAACATCTGTATTTTGTACACCTGCGAGGATCTTTTCTACCGAGAGATCCCGACAACGGTCCTGATGAACGCTTCGGAAGGTCCCTCAGATGAAGTGTGTAAATGGACCTACGACCAGTTGAAATCCGTTTTCGGTGTGGCGTTGGTATGACCAGCTGCCGACGCTGTTTCCTCCTCGTTTTCGACCTCGACGGCACGCTGCTCGATTTTTCGAAAAGCGAACAGATCGCGCTGCAAAAGACGCTTGCGGCTTATGGTCACACTTTGAGCGACGCCCAGACGGCCGAATATACCCGGATCAACCGGGAAGAGTGGCGACAGTTCGAGTTGGGGAACCAAACCAAAGAAGAAACGACGGTACGTCGATTCCAACGGTTCTTGTGCGGCACGGCGCTCGGGGTTCTTTTTCCCTTGGCTGCCGAGATCAACGCCCGGTATCTAACGAACCTTTCCGAAATCGCCATCTTGGAGGATCACGCCTATGAAACCCTGGAAAAGCTTCAAGAAAGGGGCTATCGGATGGGATTACTCTCCAACGGCGTTCGCCGGGTTCAAGAGCGGAGAGTGGCGCTTTCGGGACTTAAACCCTTCTTTACACATATCCTTACCTCCGAAGAGGTCGGTGTCGGAAAACCTCATCCGGATATGTTCTTATCCATTCTGGAGCGATTTCGGACTTCACCGGAAGAAAGCCTGTATATAGGCGATTCCTACGAAAGCGATATTCTCGGGGCGCAAGCCGTCGGAATGGAGACATTGTGGTATCGGAAAGACGCTGCGGGTTTATCCGGAACGGGAGAGGACGCGAATAAATCAGACACCTTTTCTGATTGGAGATGTTTTTCCCGCTTACTGGATGAAAGAGAGAGAAGAAAGTTCGATGCTTCATGTTAAAGGAGACACAGGCATTTGACATCAGAGTGGCGGGATACGCTACGGAAGGACGGAAGACTGATGACCCCCATGACTGCCAGTATCGTGATCGGAACCGGCCACAATCCCTGGGAGAATCTTGCGCTCGAAGAGTACTGGATGCGCTCTCAACCAACGGAGAACGTGATTTTTTATCTCTGGCAAAACCAGCATACCATCGTGATCGGCAGGAATCAAAACCCATGGAAAGAGGTTTCAATGGCGGTTTTCGAAGCCGAAGACGGAAAATTGGCGAGGCGATTGTCCGGAGGCGGCGCCGTCTATCATGATCTCGGGAATCTTAATTTCTCTTTTATCGCCGATAAAACGCACTACGATCTTGAAAAACAATTTTCGGTTATCCAGCAGACACTTCAAAGCTTCGGCCTGGAGGTCCAAAAAAGCGGTCGAAATGATCTGCTGCTTGAGGATCGAAAGTTTTCCGGAAACGCTTATTATTACTTGGGCAAGAAAGCGCTTCACCACGGCACGATTCTCGTTCACGCCGACCTCGAACGCGCCGCGCGATATCTGAGTCCTTCGAAAGAAAAGTTGAAGGCGAAGGGGGTCGCTTCCGTCCGATCTCGAATCATCAATCTTCAGGAAAAGAAACCGGGCTTAACCGTGGAAGCCCTGATCCCGAAACTTCGAGAAGTCTTTTTAAGAGTCTACGCTCCGACAAGCGTTTCCGAAGCCGAGCTAAAAATCGATAAGGAAATCTTGCGGGAGATGACGAGGAGACATGCTTCGAATCTTTGGCGATACGGAAACTCGCCGGATTTTGAGTATACACGAACCAAACGGTTCGATTGGGGGGAAGTGGAGCTCTGCTTCCATGTGAGCGAAGGCGCGTTGTTGCGGACGAGAGTCTTTTCTGATAGTTTGTACCCCGATTTTATCGATCGCGTCGAAGCGGCGCTGACCGATATTCCCTTCAAAGTCCCGCATATCGTGGATGCGATAGATCAATTGAACGAGCCGAATACGGCCTCTATGAAGTCGGATCTGTCCGGGTGGGTGAAGACGCTGGATTTGTAATAAAAAAGGGGGGCGCCGCAGCCAACCTCACAAAAACCCCCCAACAGAAAAATGAACCCCTCGCGGCAATTAAGACCCTCTTTGTTGCACCCCAGCTATCTGTTTGTATACGGTTTCTCCTAAAGAACGTAACGCCTGCTTTGACGCGGTTTTAGCGTATTCGTCCAAGATCATCTCTCGAAACCAACTCTGACCGTACGACTCTTCGGTGAGCTCGCTTCTCGGTATCGATTTATCCATATCCTTGAAAATCTTAGATAACAGTATCGACACAAACTCGCTAACGGCCTCTTTGAGTCCATCATCCTTGGGTTTTTCCGATTTCTCATATAGTATACGCCCATTATTTTGTACCGGTGTTACCGAATTATTAATTTTCATAACGCTTCTCCTCGATTTTGTCGGACAGGTCCGTTACATGACGATAATTTGCGCGTGCAATACGCCCGCTTGATTCATCGCTTGCAAGATCCCGATGATATCCTGAGGTTTCGCGCCGATGGATTTCAACGCGCTGACCAAATTCTCCACGGAGCTATCCACACCCGGATTGTCTCCGGCTGTGTACTTCCCGTTCCGGATCGTCACATAGAACCCTCCATAGGCCACGGTGAAGTCCTCAACGCGAACACCGCCCCCCATGACGATCGTACCGGTACGCTCGTTGATCACGATTTTGGAGGCGACATCCGGAATGACCTCGACCTCTTCGATGATGGATAAAAAGGTAATTACATCGTCAAAAAAGACGTCGGGTACCGTTACCTTGACGGTGGATGCGTCGATTGCCTTAGAGATGCGTTCCCCGAATTTGGTGTCGATTGCCTGTGATACCCTGGCCGCCGTGGTGAAGTCCGGATTCGAAAGCAAAAGGCTAACGGATTTCGCATCCACGATCTGTATCGGGATTTCCTTTTCGACGATCGCGCCCCCGGGGATAGTTCCGACGACCGTATAACGCGGCTGAAGGTTAATCGACGCCTTGATATCGGCGCCACCTAAGCTGATCTGACCTTGCGAAACGGCGTAGACGATACCGTCGGCGCCATATAAGGGCGTTTGCAAAAGGATACCATTGGCCAGTGACTTCGCATCCCCAATGGAAGAAATCTGTATGTCCAAGCGCATGCCGGGCTTGAAGTAGGGCGGAATATCGGCGGTCACGATTACGATGGCGGCATTTTTCGATTTCAAGTCTTGGTTCGATATCGATATGCCGAAGTTCTTTAGCATATTGCTGATCAGCGTGGAAGGGACGGTACCGGAATCTCCGCTTCCGTTAAGCCCGATCACGACACCCACGCCGAAGAGTTGATTGTCTCGGGCGCCGCGAAACCGCGCAATATCTTTCAAACGTACTAACGCGCCGAAGGATAATAGAGAAACGAGCATTAGGACAACAACACACACGCACGTTTTTTTCATCGTCTGTCACCTGCTTTAAAAGATAATTTTCGATAATCCCGACAAGATATAGCTGACCCAGCTTTGTTCCGAAGGGTCTTGAACGAAAACGACATCTCCGTTGTACCAGATCTTGGCGTTCGCGATCTTGAAAGAATCGATGGTGTTACTCGCGGAGACATCCCCCGGCCTGACAACACCCTGGATAATCATCTCTCTCCGGTCCTGCCCCACCTTCACTTCTTTCTTGCCTTCCAGTGTCAGGTTTCCGAATCCATCGATTTCGGTGATAATCGCCGCTATCTTCGCCTGCATCTGTTGCTCGGCGGAATTATTCGTTTTCGAGCTGCTGGAAGAGCCGCTATCGGAGACAGATGTCGGAAGAAATTTAGAGAGGTCTATGTTGCTGACATTCTTTATGATCGATAAAGTCGACGTGATTAACCCTTTGGACTTATTATCGGTCGTATCGCTTTGAGACAGATCCACCGTTTCCGTAATGAGGATCGTGACGATGTCTCCCACTTTAAAGGCTTTGTTGTCGCTGTACAAATTTCGGAATTTTTCATTATCTGAGGAGGACCATAGAGAAACCCCAAAACAGGGGACGATCCATAAAATGATGAGAGCGAACAACCCGATTTTCTTCATTAGAACCTCCGTTCTCAGTAAAGGCGTAATACGGGACCTTCTTCAAGGATTCCTGTGAGAATGGCGCCGGTTTCCACATTCCTCGCCTGGATGACCTCTCCGATCTGCGCGTCTTTCAGAACCTCTACCATTCCCTTGACTTCCACTCCGCCGATGATCACGACCGCGAAGATCACCTGTCCTGCCCTCACATAGGGAGGATTCGCAATCAACGCGCCTTCTATCACCGTCCCCGACTTTATGAAGGCTTTGGATACTTTTGGAAAGGCGACGCCTTCCACGACCGGATCCCGGTAGTCAAAGTAGTTCAACGGTTTGTAGACCACCGCATCTGACAAAAAGGTTTCCTTGTACTTGATATTTCTACCGGCCGTGGCCAAATTCCTAATCCAGACCGGCTTCACTTTCCCCGTCCATCGGGTGGTTTGAGAGGCGACGGGAGAACCGGCGGCTATTTTTACAAATAAATCGCTCTTCCCGAATCTGGTATAAGTGATTTCCCAAGGCATTTCCGAAAAGGCGGTAGGCGGTTCCGTCATGATTTCCAGGTGAAAGGCTTCCGCAGGAATCGCGACCATCCACATATCTGTTAGGAACACCCTCGCGTGTTCCTCCAACCGGCTCTTCCATTCTTCCGCGTCGATGAGCGCGCCGGGGGGGTCTTCCGAGGTTTTTGTCGCGGGTACGGAAGAGGTCGTCGCTGACAAGGGCGTTTCGATCAGCGCGTTTCCTCTCGAAACGGTCACTGTATCCGATTGGATAAGGGGATCGATCTCCGGAAAGTAGAGAGATATCTTGGAACGGACATAGTCGGATTGATAGAGAAGCGTCTTCCCAGGCAAAGGGGCGAATCCAAAAACGATCGACTGGAGCTTTTCGGCAAGCTCCTTGGAAAGGATCGTTTCCGTGTCGAAAAAATCGGAGAAGTAGATGCGGGTTTGATCGTAAGGAATAAACAAAAGCGGTTTAACAGCGAGCCCTTCCATTCCCGCCCACAATATTAGCGGGAATAGCAAACCGCATAAGAGACCACATTTTTGACGCGAAGGACGGATCACAACTGCATGCGCATGATTTCGCGGTAAGCGTCGACGATCTTGTTGCGTACCTCAAGGGTCAACCGCAAAGACATCGCCGCTTTTTCGGCGGATATGAGCACGTCGTGAATGTTGCTGAGTCTTCCCGCCGCGAATTCATCCGCCGCTTGCTCCGCTTCGTACTGATCGGTATTGGTTTCTTCCAGCGCTTGCTGTAAAATTTTCATAAAATCGGGCTCTATTTCAGATTTTTCCGCCTGTTTCGGCGTTTGGCCGACTCGGGATACCTTCTGAATCGGATTGGTGCTTCCTATCCTACCGATCGGGTCTATCGATTGTGCCATGTTTAACCACCCTTCCCTATCTGCAAGGCAGCATTAACAAATGATTTCGTCGCATTCATCGCCGTCACGTTCGCCTCGTAGGAACGCTGGGCATTGATGAGATCTACCATTTCGCGCAGGACGTTCACATTCGGCATCTGGACGTATCCTTCATCATTCGCATCGGGATGAGAAGGATCATAAACCAAGCGGAACGGCCGTTTATCCGCTTCGATCGCGGCGATTTCTACGCCCTGCATCGAATCGGTTTGCAGCCGGTTATCTCGGTAATGGGCTTCCCCTACCGCTTCTTCGAAAACTTCCCTAAAGATGACGGCCTTTCTTCGATACGGGCCGCCCTCATCGGAACGCGTGGTTTCGGCGTTGGCAATATTGCTGGCGATAACGTCCAAACGCGCTCTTTGAGCGGTCAACCCTGACGCGCTGATGTTCAAGGTGCGGAATACGTCCAACATTAGCGGGTTCCTTTCAGTATGATATTATACCTGACAATATTCAAATCCATCAACCGCGTCAATGTCTGGTATCGGAGGGTATTCGCGGATAACGCGGCCATTTCTTTGTCGATGTCCACGTTGCTGCCGTCGTTGGTGATTGTGGTGTTCGTTATTTGCGTAACATCCGGGTCGATATCGTCGAAGGAGGTCGGATAGTTCGGGATGTGCTTTGACCGGGAAGTTTTCAGCCGAAGGTCATCCGAAGATAGCGCGTTTTTGAAGTTTTCTTCGAAAGAAACCTCTCGGCGTTTATACCCGGGCGTTTCGGCATTCGCGATATTGTGGGCGTAAACTTCATTCCTCAGACTGGCCACATCCATCGCCATCGCCAAAGTTGTAAAGTTTGAGTTGTACAACCCCGCCATCTTTTCCTCTCCTTTCCGTTTGCTAAACCATATTTCTATATTCTCCTATCGTTTTCCTAAACTCTTTTCATGCGGTTTTTTTCACTCGGGAAACGGGAAGGAGAGCGGCCGGACCTTTCTTTTTCCCGGTTGTCTATTTATTTGACATGGATCGTCATTTATGATATAATGTCGCGTAAAATGACGAAACGTGTCATTTAAAGGCACAAGAAGGGAGTTCCAATGACCTACGGCGAAAAGCTCAGAAAACTCAGAATGGCCCTTGATATGACGCAAGAAGAGGTGGCCGTTCGGGCGGATTTAGCGAGAAGTTTCATCTCGCAGGTGGAGACAGATAAGACTTCGCCGACGCTGGACAATCTTGAGCGTATTTTGAAAGCGGTCGGGACGACGCTTCAAGCGTTTTTTTCCGAAGAAAAGGAAGAGAAAATCATCTATCTGAAATCGGAAGGGGTTCCGTTGTATGACCAACCAACGGGAGTGCAAACGACCTTATTGATGGATGAAGTGGAAAACAAAAAGATCGATGCGATGTTCGTGACGTTAAAACCGGGAAGCAAAACGATGGAAGAGGATTATCACGCCGGAGACGAATTCGGTTACGTTTTAACCGGAACGATTCATCTCATCCTCGATGGCACAGACTATCGATGCGAGAAGGGAGATTCCTTCTATTACCGCGCCGATAAGAAACACAGTATCATGAACCAAGATCCGGCGGTCAAAGCCAAATTTTTATGGATAAAAATTGATTAGCCTGTCAGGAAGGAGTTGATACCCATGAAAGCTTTGGGGAAACACTTAATTGCCGAATTTTACGATTGCGACACCGACACCTTGAATGATGTCGATACGGTCGAGGAAAGAATGAAAAACGCAGCGCTGGTCGCAGGTGCCTGTATCGTCGATTCGAGTTTTCACCAATTTTCGCCCTATGGCATCAGTGGCGTTGTGGTCATTTCGGAGTCGCATCTGTCGATCCATACGTGGCCGGAGTATGGGTATGCGGCTGTCGACGTTTTCACGTGCGGCGATCACGTGGATCCATGGGTTGCCTTCGATTTCCTGAAGAAAGCCTTCGGAGCGCAACGCTTTCTGATTGACGAGTACCAGAGGGGCAACTACAAAGCCCTGGGTATCTCGGATGAGGCCTCATATAAGGCGGTAGAAGCCTCGGCCTAAGAGCGTCTTCGATATTGCCTTTTTCGCGGCTTGAAGGTTTGATCATTTCCGAAAGTGGAGGGTTTCATATGAACCGTAACGAAAAGAGTCCGTTCTGCTTCCGAGAAGTCTATCAGGATCAAAGATCCTTTCTGGAGCTGGAAGTTTCCCGCTGGGTTTACTCCCGAGAGACATCTTTTCAGAAAATAGATATTTTCGATACTGTCTCCCATGGGCGTGTTTTAGCCTTGGATGGCATCGTTCAAACGATGGAACGCTGGGAGTTTATGTATCATGAGATGATTGCGCATGTTCCTTTGCAGATCTGCGAGCGTCCGAAACATGTCCTCGTGATCGGAGGGGGAGACGGCGGAACCATTCGAGAGGCGCTCAAGCATCCTTCGGTTGAAAGCGCCGTTCTGTGTGAAATTGATCGGGATGTCGTGGAAGCGGCCAAAACGTATCTGCCGACCCTGAGCCATGCCTTGTCGGATCCGCGGGTTTCCTGTGTCTTCGAAGACGGCGTCGCCTATCTGAAAGGCTCATCTCAAACGTGGGATGCCATCCTTATCGATTCGACCGATCCAACGGCGGGAGAAGGCGGACATTTGTTTACCGACGCTTTTTACGCGCTTTGTCGGGATAGACTCGTTCCAGGAGGCGTCTGCGTGGCCCAAACGGAGAATCCGATCTATGACCGTGAATGGATGCGAACGGCTTATCGCCGTATCGCGGCCGCTTTTCCGACCGCGGGGATCTATCTGGGATTCAGTCCCCAGTACCCGTCAGGTTTTTGGACCTATAGCATCGGGTATCGTTCCCAAGACGGGCAAAACAAGCCTGACTTTTACCAGTTGTCGCCTGAAGCGGTACGAAGAATCCCGCCTCATTTGCGCTACTATACCTCCGACATCCATTCCGCCGCTTTTCAAATTCCGCCCTTTCTGTCCGATTATCTGGCCTGATCCCGTCGGCTGTATCCATAGAAAAAGAACCCCTGAGGGGTTCTTTTTCTATATTGCTGAGCGGTATGGATCGGCGCGGATATTACACAGCCGGATAGACGCCGTTTTCGACCATGTCCGCGAGTGATTCATCAATCCCGATCCGACCGTAATACTTCTCTTTCAAAAAATTCAGCGCCAGATCTCCAAATAAGGCGATACTGAGAAGGTCTTCGTCCTTCTCGACGAAAGATCCCAGCAGCTTCCGCATCTCCGGCAGTTGCGGCGGTATCAGATCCGCAGGGCGACAGTCGATGACATCGGAAGGGTTTTTTACGATCGCGCTTTTCAAATCCGGGTCGATATCCGCGGGCGGTTTTCCGTAATGCCCCTTCACATACTGCTCCGTCTCTTTCGTTATACGTGAATACCGTTTTCCGGTCAATACATTTAAAACCGCCTGCACACCGACAATCTGACTGGTCGGGGTAACGAGAGGGGGATAACCGAGATCCTTGCGCACCGAGGGTATCTCCGCCATCACGTCGTTCAAGCGATGCATCGCGTTTTGCTTTTTTAGCTGACTGTAGAGGTTGGAGAGCATGCCGCCGGGAACCTGCGAAGAAAGCACCCTCAGATCCATATGTTTTATATTCACGTCGTCATGGGCGTGTTTTTGCCGAACGCCTTCGAAATAATCCGAGATCTCCAGAAAGTTTTCGGCGTTCAAGTGGCAACGCGTCTCCGGATATTCCTTGAAACTGTAATAGAAGCTCTCCACAGCCGGTTGAGAGGATGCCCCGGACAGAGAAGAGCACGCCGTGTCGAACAAATCCGCCCCCGCTTCAAAAGCCGAAAGATAGCTGAGTTCCCCGGTTCCCACCGTGCAATGGGTATGCATCTCGACGGGGATTTCTTTTTTCGTTTTAATCATCTTGACGAGATCGTAGGAGATCTTGGGGGTCAATAAACCGGCCATATCCTTGATACAGATCGAATCCGGTTCGTAATTCAGAATACTGTCAACCAGAGACGAATAGTATTCCAGGGTGTGGAACGGGCTCGTTGTAAAACAAATGGCGACTTGGATATGCCCTTTATACTTCTTGGTGTATTCGATGGACTTTTCCAGATTCCTCAAATCGTTGAGCGCATCAAAGGTTCGAATACGATCCAACCCGTTCTTGATCGCTTTTTTTACGAATAGTTCCAAGACGTCGTCCGCGTAATTCTTGTACCCGACGACGTTCTGGCCTCGAAGCAGCATCTGCAGTTCCGTATGCTTGATGTTTTTTCGGATGGTCCGGAGGCGTTCCCAAGGGTCTTCATCCAAAAATCGTATACAACTGTCGAAAGTGGCTCCTCCCCAAACCTCCAGAGATTGGTAGCCCGTTTTGTCGATGGTCTTCAGAATCGGAAGCATCTCTTCCGTACTCATCCGTGTGGCTAACAAAGACTGGTGGGCGTCCCGCAGCGTGGTATCGACAAAAAATACGTCTCTCATCGTCTTCACTCCTCTAATCGGTATGTCGAGCATTTTATCGTTGTTTATTAGAAGTTTTTTTCCCTCCCGGGTCAGAACCATTATAACACGGATTTAGCCTCCAACAAAGGAGAAAGCCTTTAGAACAAGACTACGGGAGTTTTTCAAAGATATAGAACTTTAAGTAGTCCGTTTCGAAGATGTTCAAGACCACCGGATGGTCCGCGGGTTGGCCGCCTCTGTAAACGAGACGGAGCCGAGACCCTACATCCGTGGCGGCAGCGTACATCATCATCTCGAACTCTTGCCTGGAAATGGCTTGAGAACATGATGCGGAAACTAAAAACCCGCGCGGGTTCAGGGATTTCAACGCGCGTAGATTAATCTCTTTGTATCCTCTCAAAGCGTTTCCTTTTGAAGAACGGGATTTCGTGAAGGAAGGCGGGTCTAAAACGATGATATCGGCCTTTTCGCCGCGTTCTTCCCAGGAGCGCAGGATGTCGAAGGCGTTTCCTTCGTGAAAAGAGGCGCCGGTTAACGCGTTCAAACGCAGGTTTTCCTGGCAATCGGATAGGGCGGTCCCCGATTGGTCGATGAACGCGACGCTTTTCGCGCCATTTTGAAGCAGACGCAGTCCGAAATTGCCCGAGTTCGAAAAGACGTCCCATACGGTCTTCCCGGAGGGCGAGCAGAGCGAGGCCGCGATCACCGCATTTTCGAGCTGATCGATGTAAATGCCGGTTTTCTGGCCTTCGCTCGGGGAAACCGCGAACCGCAACCCGTGATAGGAGATCTCAAAGGGTTCGGGGCATGCTCTCCCGATCCAACCGTTCAGCGGTGTCACCTGTTCCTTCATGAGCGCGTTTAAGTCGCTCTTATCATAGAAGAAAGCCTCAGGGAACCGTTCGCGGATACAGTTAATAATCTCATTACGAAACCGGTGCATTCCGGCTGTATTGAACTGAAAGACAATGACATCCTCAAAACGGTCGATAACCAATCCGCTCAGATCGTCCGCTTCGCCGAAGACCAAACGGCAAACGCAGGACTTCTGGAATAGGAAACGGCGATGATTGATGGCCTCGTCAATGCGTCTGCAAAAGAACTCCGCATCAATCGTTTCGTATTTCCTGGTGAGAAGCCGCGCAACGATCTTAGAATGCGTATTCGCATACCCGCGGCCGAGCCACTGCCGCGAGGAAGAAAGTACGTCGACGATCTCCCCCGGCGCTGGTTCGCCTTCAATCTTCTCGATTTCGTTATCGTATATCCAGGGATGTCCGTTCGTGATCCTGGGAGACAACAATCTTTTCAAGATGATTCGAGTGTCCATATCCGGTCCTTTCACTTACGATTTTTTTCGTGGATTAGAAGCACATGACTAATCGATGATACCATAAACAATCGGCGCAAGAAGGCATATTGCCGTGGCAATCCGTTGATCCGCGGGTAATCAGTTCGCAGGTATCGATCCATTCGCACTCAAAACAGTAGGGAAAGAGCCCGAGGCGAACTTTTGCCCGAAAGCTGGACACATCAGTTTTTTGCCAGACAGACAGGAGCCTTTCGTCTGGAAAATGCCCAAAGGCGTAGGCGGCGACAGGATGTTTTTTCCCGAACGGGTATGTCTCATGCGATCGAAGAAAGGGGTAGCATAGCGTTATTCGACCGTCTGCGCCGACAACAAGACTGTTTTTGTCAATAAACGGACAGCCACGTTCTCCGATCAGCCGAAAAGAGGGGACCCGCGCGAAAGGAAAGCGGGAAGCAAAAGACAATCCGAGTGGCGTGGCCAAACTGATAGGGCTCATCGGATAAAGCGCGGTTTTCGCTTGCTCAGCATTCATCGGCACGAGGTTCGAAAGGATCCATTCGGAAACCCCCAGAGATTCGATCCGCCTTCCGAAGGCGTCGCTCCCTCCGATGTTCTTCGAGCAGAGGACCGATTGAATCGATACCAAGGGAAGCAGGCTACCTTTTCGCTTCTTGATCGCATGGAGCATTTCCAAGGTTTCCAGCGATTTTTCGGCGCTCTCATGGCCAAATCCCTCCGGATCGACCGATAGACACAAATGATCGGTTTGCGCGTCGACCAGAAAGGTCAGGGCTTCTTCGTCCAACAGCGCTCCGTTGGTGTGAAGGCCTACTTTTGCAGGGATCTCCTTAAATCGGAGAAGAAAGGCCCTCCAGTCAGGATGAAGCAGCGGTTCCCCGATCCCCGCGAAAACGATCTCAGGTCTATCCGGATACCCGGAGAGCTCATCTGCCAACCGCGTTATTGTCTGCGCCGCGATCATCGTCCCGCTCTTTCTTTCCTGTCCGGAGGAAAAACACATCTCGCAAGAAAAATTGCAGGCGGTGGATAGTTCAACATAAAGCCTGTCAAAATTCGGTTTGCTGCGAAACCGGATATCATACCCTTTATGACGGATGGACTCGAACGTTTGCTCCTTCACGGTCGTCCTGCGCTCAAAGCTTATCCGAATGGCCGCCGGACGGCTCATTATTTCTATTTCGCAAGAGCAGGCGGATATACCGCTCTTCTCGAAAGCGCAAAGCAGACCAGTCTTGGTCGATGGCAACTTGGCGTACCGGTTCGTAACCCAGTTGGCGGATCGCGTCCCATCCAACCTCTCGGCTCAAGCGGCTATCGTACTTCTTCGAAGATTTTTTGGGGTAGGCGAACCAAAGGATCCCGTCTGGTTCGAGGTTTTCCGAAAGGAATGGGAGACTTAGACGTATGTCCTCCTGCCCCTTCACAAACAGAAGAAAGAAACCGTATCGGATGTTTTCGATCACAGCTTCGTGGACCGGCACGATCTCCCGCAAGCGGTTTAAACGGATACGAAACTCTTCGGGTGTGTTCCACACCAAGGCATGACCCGAACTTCGAAATTTTAACCTTCGGAATATATCTTCGATCTTCCTCACTCCTTCTATCTCTTTGCAGGCTTATCGGACCCAATGACGGGCGCTTTCGTCTACTTTGCCGATTATAACACACCCTTCATTGACAACCCGGAAATAGACCTGTATAATTGCAATAAAGATTTCCTATGTATCGTTAGGGAAGGTGAAAGGGTGGAAGCCTCCCTCCGTGAACAAATGCGATGGGTATTCAAGATGATCGCCCGCGCCTTGGCGACGGGAACGATCACCTTTCAAGATGATCCTCGACTCTACGCCCTTTACTTCGAAAGTATCGAAATTCGCGACTTGGTCCGCGTTTTTGCGGAAGAAGCCCGGCTATTGATACGGGAAGACGCGGAAGCGATCTATTTTTTTTGCGCGGAAGAAAGTCCTTTCACGATGAAAAAAGTCGATTTTTTTAAGCAAATCCCCTTCCCCTCAAAACGATGGCAGCTATTCGAGGTCCTCACCGCTATCCTCTTCCTTATGTTTTTCGAGGAGAACGCGGAGTATGTGGTCTTGTCCGAGATACTCGAGCGCATCCGGAAGCTGGTCGCGGGGGCCAAATTGCGTTGGGCCGACCCATCGCCAAGAAAGGAAAGCGGCGCCGTCCCGGAACGCTGGATTTCCGATTGGGAAGGACTTTCGGAAGGATTTATCCGACCCGGCGACTGGACCAGTTATAAGAGCGATTCGCAGGTTGGGTTGATCGTCAAAGCCGTTCAAGTTCTGAATGAGCAAGGGTTAGTCACGTACTTTGAGAAGCAGCGAACGATCGTTCCGACGGCAAAAGCCCGCGCCGTATACGGTATGTGGAAAGAAGAAGACGCTTGGGTTGATTTAGGTATCAAAGAGGCTGGAGATGCCTGAACTGAAAGGGTTTCGCGTGCTGAATCTCGCTTACGGAGAGTCTTACGTCATCCCCGATCTGACACTCGACTTTGGCGGGCGTAATACGCTCATTTTGATGCCAAACGGAGCGGGGAAAACCTATTTGCTTTCGTGTTTTTTTCAGACGATCCTTCCCGGCGCCTTCCTGCAGCCAAGAACCGTGGATGATTTGTTCTCGAAATGCACCGGGACCTCCCATATCCTCGCCGCGTTCTCGGTCGAGGACGAAACGGTTTTGTTGGGTTTCAGCACCCGCAAGAAAGCGGATCGGACATACTTCAACTGGATTCTTCGACTCGAAGGACTTTTCGATATCGAACGCCTTCCGATTCGGCGAGGAGAGTCAGTATTGGATTACGAAGAGCTGCCGCTGCTCATGAGATCGTTGTACGGAGATCGATTCAACGCCTTCCGGCGAGAAGATTTGACCGCTTACGAACAACAATTGGGCGAATTTGGTTTAGGATCGGAAGAATGGTGTCTGATTCTCTCTTTCAACCAGTTTTTGGAAGGCATGTTGCCTTTGCAGGAGGTATTGGGCAATACCTCCGACAAAATCCTTGATCCGATGGTTTTCCCTTTGATCGAAAAACGCCTGAAAATTGAAGGAACCGATCTGAGAGAAAGGATCTCCACTTTTTTTTCGCATAGAAGAATGTGGAAGCCGAACAGGGGCGTCGATCTCGATGTCGCCTTAAAGGATCGGCTTCAGTCCCGTATGACTCTGCTACGCGCCTATCATGAAGCGAAAGAAGATCTACGTGACGCGGTTTGTTCCCTTCGGACGATACAGGCATACACCCATAAAGAGATACAAAAAGCGCATACCGACATTCAACGGATGGAGGAACAACTCTGCGGTTTGGATGAAGCGCAAGCGGACTGTCGTCGAAAGAACTGGCTTCGGGTCCATCGAGAACGCGCTCTCGAAAAAGCGGAGTTGGAGAAAACTGAAGCTGCGTTATCCGGAGAAATCGAAGAAAAACAACAAAAAATAGCGCTTTTATACGAAACCCTACGACGCCGTATGGCTGCCGAAGCGGATGAAAAACCTTCCGGCGAATCTACCTCGGCAATGTCACAGATGCAAAGTAACGCGTCGGTCTCTTGGGCGCTGATGACGAAGCACCACTTGGAGACGCTTCTGGAGACGGTCAAATCCGGTCAGATACGTCGGGAAACGATTTTACAGTCTTCTTGGGAGACTCTTTCGATTCTGCAGCGCTGCTCCAGTCTTCAGGAACGCTACAAAAGGCTTGGTGAGATGCCTGGCTACCAAAAGACCGGGTACGAGAAAGAGAGGGCGATCAGCGCGCTGGAACGGAATCAAAGGCGGCAAGCGATTCAAAAAGCGGTAAGAAGGAAGCTCCGTCAAAAGCTGGAGGGATATGAAGGCGATCGGGAAAGCTTGAAATCAAAGCTTGCCGAAGAAGATCCGCGCGGGGAACAAATCCGTGCTTACCAGGATTTTGTCGAATTGCTGAAATCTTTAGACGGGAACCGCCCGCTTCCTTTCATAAAAGAGAGGTTGGATGAGAAACGTAATCGTTTGCATATCCAAATATACGAGGCCAGCCGGGAGATCGAACGCATCGATCAGTTGGAGACGAGTCAGGCCGATTCGATCGGCTCGCGTACTCCCGAAGAAGTTGAGAAGCTGGCTTCAGTCCTCGCGCGAAACGGCTTTTTAGGATTCGAAACAGGCTCGGATTGGATCAAAAGCGGGAAGAGTCGCAATCCTTTTTTGACCTTTGCGCTGATTACCGAATATCCTTTGGAGATGGATCAGGCGCTTTCCTGTTTACCCCTTGAAGATTTTCCAACGCTTCCAATACCGGTTTTATCTGTCAGGGAAGCGGAAACCCTCGTCGAAGCGAGCGAATATCGCACGATGATGCGACTGAAGCTGCGGTGGGTTCCTTCTCTAACCGAACATGCCCTCCAGCTTCGCCTTAATCCCGGGCGCCCCGCCTCGGAAGAGAATACCCGCGGGTATCGTGAAGATCTGACACAATGGCTGCAAACCCGTCGTGTCGTTTTTCGCGATCGGAAAGATAGCCTCGTCGCGGCGTTGAAGAAAACCGAAGACCAATTGGAACGTCTGGCGATCTTCTCGCAAACGCTGGGTCCGGACCCGGAGACAGCCGATGAAAGGTGCCGTGAAAAACGCGCCTTCCTCGAAAAAGGCTTCCGGCTGGTTTCGAAAAGCCTGGACGACGTCAGGGAAAAAATCCAAGCGTCGGTGGCGCTTTCCCACTCTTTGGGCGAAGAAGAACGAATTCTACGGCAAAAGATAGAAGCGCTTGAGAAAGAAGAACGAGAGTGGTCGTTGCTTTCCTTCGAAATCGAACAAGTGTGTGGAGTGCCATTAAAAGACTTTTCGCTCTTTTGCCTATCGATTCAGAAACGACTCTCGGAATGGGAGACGCAAGTTCAGGATACGGATCGAGAGATGGAAGACGCTCTCGAGGAGTTGAAGAATCCTTTGCTTTCCCTGGTCGCGCGGGAACCGCAAACTGATCCGTCGGTATTTGAGGCGCACCCGGGACTTCTTTGGGAGATCATCGCGGAGATCAGAAACAAGGAGAGCAAGTTGCCGAATCTTTTTGACGAACGAGCGACCCTTTGCGCCAGAAAGAGGGCGTTGCCCGAGCTTGACCCGATACTGTCCCCATCTGCGGACGGCGCAGGGGATTTCGAGGATGAGCGGGTTTCCGAGGGCGTGGAGTCCGCGGAAACCTTGGAAAGAAGAATACGAGAGATAGAAGAGAGCCGGGAAGAAACAACGCGATCGATCGCCGAAAAAGAAAATGCCCTGCGAAGGCTGGGATCCCTCGCGCGGCGACAGCAAATCACGTTGTCCGATTGCGATGATGGGGATAAAAAATACATCCCAGGTTTAGCCCGAATTTTTTTGAAAAACGATCTTGATAACCTTTGGGAAGAGAAGGAAGCGGAATACCGAAAGCACTTGTACGCGGTCGAACGGCAAAGGCAGGTGTTGGATAACGAATGGGTGGAGTTGAAAAAAACGCTCGATCCCGCGGAAAATTGGGAAGAACCCGTTTTCGACGCTTCGGAAGAGGATGGGCTCGAAGGCGGGAACAAAGTTGTCACGCACCTGTTGAACGGGCTCAGGAAAAAAATTAGCGATGAGCAATCGGAAGAGAGAAGAACGCAGACGGCCTTGTCGCGTTTTTCAAAAGAGATCGGTTCCGTGATGGAAATCGTGAATGCGCACCTGCGGGATATCGCGCGTTTCTCCCGCCCGGGTCCGGAAGATACCACGCTGCTCGAATTTTCTTTTCCGAGACGCGCGCGCGAAGATGACCTCGAGCGCTTCGCAAATCGTATTGCCGATACCCTCGATCGGCAAGGGTCTGAGCGGCAGGACGTTCTTCTGCGGTGGCCGTTGAGAACCTTATGGGAGTTCTATTTTGATCAACGGTTGGAAATACGCATCAGCAAACCTCCCTTTATCAGGGCGATGGATGAAAAGTATGCCTGGAAGGACGTTGAGAAGTGGTCTACCGGAGAAAAAATGGCGATTTACCTTATGCTCTACGCTTCGCTTTTCTCTTGGTGGAAGGGATATGCCCCGCGTTCCAACACCTCGTCGATCTTGGTCCTCGACCACCTGTTCGGACACATCAATACGGAAACGCTACTTGAGATCCCGATGCGGATGCTGTATACCCATCAGTTTCAAATCATCGGGTTCACTTCTTCGGCGGAGCCGTTCCTCTTTAAATACTTTCCGAAATGGATCGGTCTCAGCCCCCAAGAAACCGACCGCTACAATTTTTTCTTGCCCTTTCACGTCGAAAGATAAAGTTTTCGCCATTTGAATTGAAGAAAGGAGAGCGGATATGGAACACCGTCCGGATAAAGCCTCGTACAAACAGAGCTTTTACGTGAAAGGAATGACGTGTGTCACGTGCGTCAAGCATGTAGAGCGCGCGATTAAAAAAGTGGAAGGCGTTTATTTTGTATCCGTCAACCTTGCGACGGAATCTGGCTTTGCGCTTTCCGAACAAGAGATCAATTTCGACAGGCTAAAGAAAGCCGTGTCTGAGGTTGGATACGAAATCGCCGAATCGGTAACCCCGGACGCCGCGAAAAAACGGTACCAAGAAGCAGGTAGAAATCTATTCCTCTCGTGGATGGCAACTTTTCCGCTGATGGTATGGATGCTGCTTCACATGTCCGGGTATCATCTTCCGATATTCAGATATCTTGAACCGCTGATGGCCGCTTTCGTCATCTTCTATACCGGCCGTCATACGATCAAAGGCGCTTGGATCGCGCTGATACACGCGCATTTTAATATGGACACCCTTATTTTTTTGGGATCGGTCACCGCCTTTTCAACGACGCTGCTGGCGCTCTTGGGGTTGAAAATCGCCTCTTTCGGCAGTATCGGCGCGATGATCGTAGCCATCCACCTCACGGGGAGATATATCGAATCGTGGTTGCGCGACCGCGCGGCCAAAGATGTCAAAGCATTGCTGCAGTTACAGGCGAAAGAAGCGCGGGTTAGAACTAGTGAAGGGTGGGTCTTGATTCCGATCGTCGCGGTTAAAATAGATAGTGTGATACAGGTTTTGCCTTCCGAACGGATCCCGTTGGACGGGGAAGTGGCGGAGGGGACTTCGTCGGTAGACGAATCGATGATCACCGGCGAGTCTATGCCTTTGAAAAAACAAACTGGTTCTCGCGTGACGGGGGGATCTCTTAACCTGAACGCGCCGTTAACGGTGCGGGTGACCGAAGTGGGAGAAGACCTGTTCCTTTCCCAGCTTATATCCATGATCCAAGAAGCGCAGGGAACGAAAGTGCCTATCCAGGCGCTTGCGGACCGGATCACCTTATGGTTTGTTCCGACCGTGCTCCTCTTAGCGCTTTCGGCCGCGTTGATATGGTTTTTCGGGTTTGAAAGCTTACAGCCCGCGCTTGAATCGTTAGGAAAGATTATCCCTTGGGTCAACGCCCATGCGGACGCGCTATCCCATAGCCTCTTCGTCTTCGTCGCCACGCTGGTGATCGCTTGCCCGTGCGCACTGGGATTAGCGATCCCTATGGCGTTGATTGGGGCTTCATCCCTATCGGCGAAAAAAGGCTTGATCATTCGAAACGGAGAGGCAATCCAAACGGCGGGCGAGATCAGGACAGTCATTACTGACAAAACCGGCACGTTGACGCTCGGAAAACCGACCGTAATTGAAACCACCGTCCCGGATACCCTCTTGCCAGCGATAGCAGGACTCGAAACCCAGTCGGCTCACCCGTTGGCTAAGGCGCTGGTGGAATTCGCGAAGGGAAACGGATCAGTGAACCCGGCGGATATTGAGGATGTCCAAGAAACCCCCGGAGAGGGGATCTCGGGTAGATGGGAAAATCAAGTTTTATTCGTGGGGAAGCCGATCCAGTACGATATCTACCACTCGTGGACAGAAAAAGGATATTCGATCGTCGAAGCGCGTTTGGATGAGGAAATACAGGGCGCTTTTGCCGTTGCGGATCCCCTGAGAGAGGATACGATACCCGGAATTGCCGCGTTGCGCGCGATGGGGTTAACCGTCATTCTTGCGACGGGCGACCATTTCGAAGCTGCCAAACGTGTCAGCAAGGAAACTGGAATCAGCGATTTTAAAAGCCAGATGAAACCATCCGAAAAACTGGCTTTAATCCACGAACATCATCGCGGTAAAGGAAAAGTCCTGATGGTGGGAGACGGACTCAACGATGGGCCGGCACTAAAAGCCGCCGATATCGGCATCGCTATGGGTTCGGGAACGGACCTTGCGATTGACAGCGCCGATATCGTCATCGTTCGCGGAGGCATTCCCCAAGTGGTCGAAAGCCTGAAAATTTCGCGATTGGCTTTTCGAATCATCAAACAAAACCTGATCTGGGCGTTCTTATACAACGTGATCGCGATTCCGGCGGCGATGCTCGGGATTCTGCACCCGGCCATCGGAGAGATCGCGATGGCCTTAAGCTCCATCACGGTCATCCTGAACTCGCTGCGATTGAAATACCACCGGGAATAGACAATTATTCGGAAATTATGCCGGTCGCGCTATTGCGGAAAAGCTCTTGATGTATAGCGCTCCAAAAAACCCTCCGACGCGCCTAAGCTTGTTTATCTTTGCCCGTAAGAATGGGTTACAAAGTTTCTCATCGCGACGCAATCCTCATGGGGCAAAACATGGGGCGCGCCGATGAGCGTCGCGTAGAGGATGGCTTGCGCGGATTTTTCCAAAACTTCAGCCACCAAGAAGGCTTTCTCGATCGACTCCCCGACGCATACCGCCCCGTGGTTCGCCAACAAAGCCGCATTTCTGTCTCCGAGCGCTTCAACCGCATTCTTCGCCAGGTCTTCGGTACCCGGCAGCGCATAAGAGGCGCATCGTACGCCCTCACCGATTATCTGAACCAATTCCTCGGTAACGGGGGGGATATCTTTCCGCGCGACGGAAAACGCGATCGAGGATTTCGGATGGGTGTGAACGATCGCCTGTACATCCGGACGGGCGCTGTAGATCATTCTATGAAGCCCGTTCTCGATGCTGGGTTTCCGATTGCCTTCGATGATCTCGCCGTTCATATCCATTAAAACCATATCTTGCGTCGTTAAAAGGCCATATTTCATCCCGCTCGGAGTGATCAGGAAAAGGGTTTCATCCACTCGAAGACTGATGTTTCCCCAAGTTCCCACGGTCATTCCACCGGCTTCCATTCGATGGCAGGCATCCAGTAGTTGTGTACAACATCGGTTTCCAATCATACATTTTCCTCCATTAGACTCCTTCGGCCTTTTGTGATCCGATCCGCCGACGGTCGTTTTCTCGTTTTTTCGACTCGTTTATCGGTCGAATAACAGAGACAGCCCGGTTTCGCCGAAGAATGCGCGATGCGCTTTCGTCCGCTTTGAACCTTTTCTAATTATAGAGGGGTCTGACAAAAAAATCAAGTATCTTGAAACGGCTATTGATGCGATTGGTCATTTATATTTTAATAAAGTATGACTATTAAGTGAAATACCAAATAAAAAATACAAAAGAATAAGAGTCTTTCTTTTCTCGTCTCTATAGATAGTTGCAAAAATCACAAAAAGGGGGCATTTTAAATGGAAGAAAAAAAAGACTGCTGCGCTCAAGAAGAAAGAATTTCGATGCCGTTATTAGGAGACAAATTTCCAAATATGACTGTTCAGACCACTCGGGGAGAGATGGTATTGCCGGAGGCTTTTAAAGGCAAATGGTTCGTGTTGTTCAGCCATCCTGCCGATTTCACGCCCGTTTGCACCACGGAATTCATCGCGTTTCAAACCCGATACGATAAATTCAAGGCGTTGAACACCGAACTCATTGGGATGAGCGTTGATCAGGTTTTTGCCCATATTAAATGGGAAGAGTGGATTCACGAAAAGATGGGCGTAGAAATTCAGTTCCCGATTATTGCGGACACCGGAGCCGTGGCGAATAAACTGGGGCTCATTCACCCCGGGAAAGGGACCAATACCGTCCGAGCTGTATTTGTCGTGGATGCCGACGGGATCATCCGGATTATCCTTTACTATCCCCAAGAATTGGGAAGAAATATGGATGAGATCCTCAGAGTGGTGGAAGCCATGCAGTTTGCAGACAAAAATAAAGTGGCGATGCCCGCGAACTGGCCGAATAATGAAATTATGGGCGATAAAGTCATCATTCCTCCGGCAAAAGACGTGAAAACAGCGAAAGAACGACTGGAACAGGCCAAAACCGGAGCTTTTGAGTGTAAAGACTGGTGGCTTTGCTATAAAAAGATCTAATACCCAGGCGAATAGATAAAAAAGGCGCGATTATCGCGCCTTTTTTGTTGTCGGAAACGCAAAGACGAATCTTAAGGGTTGAGAGATGCGCTCGGGCATTCTATCCGAAGCGTCAAAATGGTATAATGAAACCCAGTGAATTCTTGAAAGGGTGAACGGTGACGGACGGGAAAAATATCCCTCAAATCGGCATCAAAAGCGGATTAATCAAAAAAGTTCTCAACATCCGGGACAATACGAAATCAAACCCCGAAAACTATGTGATTGCCGAGGGTTTGTGGGCTTTGGAGAAAGCCTTCGAAAACGGGCTAAGTCCCCACTTCTTCCTCTATTGTCCGGAATTGACGCGTTCGCCGGAATCTCAAATTTGCGCTCAGAAAGCCGTCTCTTTATCACGGAATGCCTATCAGGTGTCTGAAAGAGCCTTTCGTTCGTTGAGTGAGAGGGACCAACCGGATGGTTTGCTGGGGTTGGTTCCACTGCCCCGTTTGAGGTTAGAAGACCTATCTCCCGCTCCCAAGGCGCTCTATGCAGTGACCGATGGCGTGGAGATTCCCGGCAATATCGGAACGATTCTCAGGTCGATTGATGGCGCCGGCGGAAATGGGTTCATTGTGACGAACCGTCGGGCCAGGCTAACACATCCAAAGGTTCTTAAAGCGAGTTTGGGGTCTTTATTTTCAGTGCCGGTTGTCGAAACGGACGTCCCTAACGCCGGGGCGTGGCTCCAGGAACAAGGGGTAACGCTGTACCTGCTTGATTCGGAAGCGGAAGCTGTTATCTTTGAGGCGCGTTTTCCGGACCGCACCGCGTTTATACTTGGCAGCGAACGGTATGGGATCAGCAAAGAATGGTACGCATTCCCGCATCAAACGGTTTCGATCCCTATGTACGGACGGTGCGATTCGTTGAACGTCGCGATCGCCGCTTCTCTGGCGCTTTATCAGGCCGCATTTCAGCAAAGGAAACGACCTGTTATCCAAACCTCTCCGAAGCTTGCGAGAGGTAGGAAGTCGGTGCGGATCGATCACGAACAGGATGGAATCATCGATGAAATTATCCAATAGGAGTGGAGTCATGCGCCAAATCGTGAGCATTCTTCTTTCTGTCTTATTACTGTTTTTACTGTTCTTCGTCTTCCATCATCCTTTCGGAACGGCCTGGCTGGTCGTCGCAGCCATTTTGTTGGCCATTCCCGCTTTTTTATTGGGTCGGGAGGATGGAAAAAAGCTGCTGATGACCCTCAATATCCTGTTTATGCTCTTGATCCTCGTCCTCTTCACGCTCAACAAAAAGTGGGACCAAACGAGCATCGCCTTCTTTCTGAACTGCCTTTCGGTGTCGCTTCTCTTCGCCGGAGTCGAACTCCTGCTATTTTCGAAGATGAAACGGCATCCGTTCCTTGAGCTGTTATTCCTTCTCGGCTTCTGGACGCCTATCGCCATCCCGATGTTCTTTATCGGGCAACAGGCATTTGGATTAACCGGAGGTATTCTCGTCGTCGCGGCTTTGTTCATGATCGTCGTCAGAGATATGGTGAAAAGAAAAAAACACTTGGATCAACATCAGGAACATCAAGGAGGCGGTACCGATGAAAACATTTGACCTGGTCTCTCGAAAAGGCGATATTAAAGGATTCGCCTATCCAATCCCTTCACCTAAAGGGATTATCGTGGTCGTTCACGGTCTTGGGGAACACGCCGGACGATACACGGAGTTTTTCGGGGAAATGAATCGCGCGGGGTTTAGCGTCTATACCGCTGATCTGCCGGGGCATGGCGTTAATAATGGAAAACGGGGACACGCGACGGTGCAGGAAATGGTCGCCGTTATCGAACAGGTCGTCTCTATGGCTCAGAAAGAAAACCCCGGGGTTTCTACCGGTTTGTTTGGGCACAGTCTGGGTGGATTGGTGGCGATTCGGGCGATTCAAAAAAACCCGACACTCTTTAACCGCGCGGCGATCTCCGCGCCTCTCCTCGGATTACCAACTGAACAGGAGAAACGGATCAAGACGATGGCGTGGCTGGCAAAATTGATGCCCTTTTTGACCGTTAAGAACGGACTCGCGCCCGAACTGCTCTCTCGTAATCGGTCGATTGTGGATGCCTATACCCGTGACCCTCTGGTACACGACCAGATCTCCCTCGCGCTGGGTTACAGCATCTACCGGGAGATCCAACAGGCTTTTTCCGAATCGGATAAAGTGAAACTGCCGGCGCTGTTCGTGACTGGATCAGCCGACCGTATCGTGATTCCACAAGCCGCGAATCGCTTTTACGAACATGTCCCGAGTCCTGAGAAAGCCTTTAAAACCTTCGAGGGGGCTTACCACGAAACCTTCTACGACCCCGAGCACGGAGAACGGTTTAGAGCGGAGATTATCGACTGGTTTTCCAAGGGGTCGTGAACGCAAACATCGTGCGATAGGAGGACGCTATGAAAAAAACGTTGAGAGTTGCGGTGAGTCAGCTGAATACCATCACGGGCGCCTTAAAGGATAACGCGAAGAATCTTGAACAAGGGATCGCGCTGGGACATGAGATCGGGGCGGATGCTCTGATCTTTCCAGAACTATGCTTAAATGGATTAAACTGTCAGGAACTATCGAAAAATCGAGCCTTCCTGAAAGAAACGCGCCGGAGCATCGACGAGATCATCCAGTTCTCGAAAGGAAAACAGCCCTTAATCGTCTTCGGGTTTTTGGATGCCGAAGAGAACCGATATTACAACAGCGCCGGATTCATACAAAACGGAAAGTGGCTGGGTTCTTATCGAAAAATCGCGATATGCCCCGAAAACGACGGGGTCGATACGGGGTTTTTCTCATCCGGTGATGAAGGGATTTTACTCAATATAGAGGGGATCAAAGCGGGCGTCGTCATTGGCAACGATCTGTGGGATCGATATGATCTGCTTTCCACTTACGATCGATACGGCGTTTGTATTCTTTTCCATCTTTCCGCGTTTTCTTTTTTGGCGGGTGAATACACCGAAACGGAGCAACGGTTGTTCAGCCGCTCGAAGGACTTCGAGATGGGCATCGTCCACGCGAACGCGATCGGCGGTCAGGATCAATGGATCTTCACCGGCAACAGCATGATCTTCGACGGGCGCAGCCGGATTAAAGCGCGCGGGAAGATGCTGGAGGAAGATTTCGTCGTCGCAGACATCGAATTGCCCCTACGCGGAAGAAAAACGGAGACAGGGGCGATTCGGTGCGGACTCCGTTTTCAGGAATGGCCCGTCAATCGAATCGATTGCGACTTCTCCGCTTCCTTTAAACCGGAGATCAATTCCAAAATCTTTGATTATCCGGAGGACGAATCCGCCGCGATCTGTTCGGCCTTGCAGCTTTCGCTGCGCGATTACGTTGGGAAAAACCGTTTCGAAAAAGTGGTCTTGGGTTTAAGCGGAGGCATTGACTCGGCGGTCGTCGCGGCGCTATCTGTTTCGGCCTTAGGACGTGAGCGGGTAATCGGCGTTTTAATGCCTACGGGGTATACTTCCGACACCAGTATCAAAGATGCGCAAGATCTAGCCGACGCCCTTCAGATTAAAACCCTGACGCTTCCGATCGGAGACGTTTTGGAGAGCTATCGACAGCTATTCGAGGCTGAGTTCGAAATAAACACGGGAGACTTGTGCGAGCAAAACCTGCAGCCTCGGATTCGGGCGAACACCCTACTGGCCTTATCGAACCGTTATGGATGGCTCGTCTTGACGACCGGCAATAAAAGCGAGTCTGCATGCGGGTATAGCACGCTTTTCGGCGACTCCGCCGGGGGATTTGCCCCTATAAAGGATTTGTACAAATACCAGGTTTACGCGCTGGGAAAGACGCTGAACAAACTGCTGGGTACTCAGGTGATCACGGAAAGCGTTTTCAATAAAGCACCGACGGCCGAGCTGTATCCCGGTCAAACCGATCAGGACCGCTTGCCGCCCTATGAAGAGGTGGACCCGATCGTTCGTCTGTTAGTCGAGGAACGGTATTCCGCCGATGAGATTATCAAAGAAGGATTCCGCGAGGAAAGCGTCCACAAAGTCTGTGAATTGTACATCCGCAGCGAATTTAAGCGTCACGTGAATCCCATCGGCCCGAAACTGACGAAGGTAAGCTTCAACGGAGAACAAGGGCTTCCGATCACCCAGCGGTGGGTGTAGCGAGCATAGCTCCAAGCCCGACAGCTCACTTTGCCAACCAGCTTAAGAGGATGTTTACTCGCTTGTGTTTACTATCCGATCTCCTTTGGCTGGTGCGTTAGAACCCGCAGTTTTCTTATCTCTCGGGTTACGAAAAACGCAGCCACGACGAAGGACAAGGTATCGCAGATGGGGACGCTATACCAAATGCCGTCTAGTCCGAAGAAGCGAGGCAGGATGAGCAGTAGCGGTATCAGGAAAAGGATCTGTCGGCTAAGACTCAGAAACATCGCGCTTTTTGGTTTCCCGAGGGCTTGGAAAAAACCGACAGAAACGACCTGTACGCCGATAACCGGAATCATCAGCGAATAGTAGAAGATCGCGTGAACGGTCAGTTCAAGCAATGCCGGATCGCTGCGGTTGAAGACCTGTATGATCGGGATCGAAAAAAACCGCAACGCCAAAAAACTCGCGGTGCACAGAATGGTGGCAAAGAGATACCCGTATTTTAACGTTAAAAATACCCGATCGATCTTTTTCGCACCGTAATTATATCCAAAAATCGGCTGCAGACCGTGATTTAATCCAAATATGGGCATCAGTACAAACGTAAAGATGCTTTGGATAATCCCCATCGCGCTGATGGACAAATCCCCGCCGTAATTCTTCAAGCTTTGGTTCAATATAACGTTCATCATGCTGGCGACAAGCTGAAGCGAGAAAGAAGCCGAACCGTTTGAAAACATTCCCTTAGCCAATGTCCAGTCCATCCGAAGATTTCGCCATTTCAGCGTGATAACGCTTTTTCCGCTGGTGAAGTACCTAAGCACCCATAACGCGGATACGGTTTGAGAGATCACGGTGGCGATCGCCGCGCCGCGTATACCCAAACCAAATAAATAGATGAAGATCGGATCGAGGATGATGTTCAGGATGCCGCCGATCAGCATCGTGGCCATCGCGACGCGCGGATTTCCTTCCGCCCGGATACAATAATTCATGCCCATCCCTGCGGCAAAGATCGTCGATCCCAGCAGGATAACCGACATATACTCTTTCGCGTAGGGTAGAATCGTTTCGGTAGCGCCAAAGAGGAAGAGCAGTTTATCGATCAGAAGGAGTCCGATGACCGTGAAAAGACTAAAAATGACAACGACAAAAAAGAAGGCTTGACCTATAAGCCTTTCGGCTTCCTCTTTTTTCCCTTCTCCCAAGCGGATAGAGATAAGGGTGGCGGAACCGACTCCGATGAGCATTGAGAGCGCCATCATGACCGTCATGATAGGAAAACAGACAGTAATTCCCGCGAGCGCCAGTGATCCGACGCCGCGTCCTAAAAATATGCGATCCACCACATTGTATAGCGCATTTGTCAACATCCCGACGATGGCGGGTACGCTGAATTTCCAAATCAGAGAGAGAATCTTCCCCTCTCCTAACAATCGGGCTCTTGCGGTAGGGTCCATATTGAACGCTCCAATCAAAGTAGTCTATCTGTCGCCTCAATACGATCATTATGCTAAGCTGCGACGGTGCTCGACAGAGGCGACGCTTTCCGTAAGCATCGGGTATTCCACTTCAGTCCGGCTCTATAAGACGAACCGCTCGACATCGCTTTCCAACTTTCGGATATTATACCCTAAAAGTCGCTTTCGATGCACGTAACGCTGAAATGATCTCCCCGTACTTCTCCAAGTGGAGGCGGTTGATAGAAAGAACCCGATCCACAACAGGACCGGGAATATTATGCCCTTTATTGTATAGCGCGGTCAGGGCGCCGGCGAGCGCCGCAATCGTATCCGTGTCGCCGCCTAACGTGGCGGCTAATCGGATGTTGTCCCAGCAATCATTCGGGGAAGTTAAGAAGAGTATGAAAGCGGAAGGTGAAACTTCATTAGCATAAAGTCCTGTCCCCTGCACATCCGAGAGATATTCGGCAATCTGATCGCGATCATAAAACCGGTTTTGGTGACCCAGAAAGAAGCGAACGCGCGCCGCTGTCGAGGGAATCGAAAATTCCGGCGCCCCGTATTGCTTGCTCTTGGCGGCGCCTGCGAAAAAGGCGGAGATAATCTCTTCAAGACAGGTGGATTCTGCAGCGGCGTTTAAGGCGAACCCGAAGCCCAACGCCGCTTCCAACGCGGATTCCGAAAAATGCGTCGGCAGAGTCGTCCAATAGATGTGCGTTGCCAGCTGGTCCCAAGACTTTGCGGGAGTACACAAAGAAGCCGATAAAACACGCATCACGGAACCGCACGTCGTGTTTCCGTAACCCGCTTTTTGCGGAGATTCCCCACTTTGTATCGCTCGTAAAGACTTCAGCGAGCTCGGGCCGATAAACTTCTTTTCGACAGCCCGAGACTCCTCTATCCATTTCAGCAAAGCATAGACGGTCGCTTCGGTAGATATTCCTTTTTCTCGAAAAGCATCCAGGAGAAAAAGGTTTTGTTCCGTATCATCCGATATGCTTCCCGCGGGCAGATCGGAGTGGAACCGCGAAAATTTCGGGTTCGGCAATCCGTCAATCTCAGTATAAACACGGCGAATCTCGTCACGCGTCATAAATTCCGTGGGAAGACCGACGGCATCCCCGATGGCGAAAGCCTCGAGCGCGCGGATAAACAGTTCTTTTGCCATAAGTTAACCCCCTTCTTCTCAAATTTAGAAGCGCTGTGATCGCAGGAGGTTCACGATGATCGGAACGCGCTTTTCCGACCGCGAGATCCTTACGGACCCAGTCGCCTCGCACAAAGGATTCCCGTCCGCTATGATGAAGTGACCGGGCGAAAGGCCTTCCATGATCAACGACTCCCCTTTTTGGAAAAGGTATTGTTCGATCTCGCACCCATAGTCTGGAAAGGCAGACGACATCTCCACCAATATGCGATCGGCCAATACCATGCAGAAACAACCCGGGTAATAGGGACTGAAACAGAGTAATCCCGTGATCGCTTTTCCGGAGAACCCGATCCCCCGATAGATCGGGGATATGATTATTTGAGCGATCGGAGATAACTTCAACGGGAGTGGTTCCGCGCACCGGCAGATACGAAAGTCTTGGGTAAAAGAAAGCGGCTTTGGTTTTTCAGGCAACAGCGCGCGGTCGGTCATCCACTTTTCGGCGCTTAAATTGCGTGTTGCCCCGTCAAATGTCCCTAAAAAGGTATCGCCGATGACGATATCGTGAAAGGCGTATCCGATTGCCTGACCGTCTCTGTAGATTGCCAAGGGAGAGATTTGATCGGTTTGATCGATCGGAAGTCCGCTCGTGAGGTCTTCCGGAGAAAACTGGGTGAGGACACCCACGTTGGCCGTCCCTGTCCCGATACCCATGAAGGGAATCGGTCTCGCTTCGGCGATGAGTGCGGCGCAAATATTGGTAAAGAACCCGTCCCCGCCGAAGGCGACGAGACGGTCGCAACGCTCCTGAACGAGCAAAGAAACGGCATCTGACAACGCTTCCAGATAACTTTTCGAATTTGATGCCCCGGATATGATAGAAGAGACTCCGACCAGCGCGCCGGGAGAAAAACGCCCTTCCGGAGCATATAGCGCATGCTCCGGAAAGGCCTCTCGGTAGCGTCGAACGGCTTCGGGTACGAGCCGGTATCTGCCGGCGCCTTGATTGGCTAAAAGCCCAACCTTCATAGGCTTCCTCAGTACAAATACGGATCGAAAAACCGTCTGACTTTTGCCAGGTTTTCGATCGGATTCCCACTCACGAATCGATAAGAAGGTTCCGCCACATAGATGCCCCGGTAACCGTTCTTCGCGTTCTTTTCGAAGAACAAAGGCCAATCCTGGTCTCCTTCTCCCGGTAAAAGATGTTTGACAACTCCCGAATGATCGCTCAGATGGTAGTGCGCGCACGGCGCCTCATCTACAAACGCGATCGGTTGTATGCCGGCCTCTGAGGCTTCGGTTGTGTCGAGCATCGGTTTTAGGTTTGGACAATCGATCAAGGCCGCGGCTTCACGCCAGTGCGGGGGGGTATCAGCGATCGTTTTGGGGTTATTCTCCAAAGCGACAGTGATCCCCATCTCCTCACAGACCCAGCAGAGGTAACGGATGTTATGGATAACCGTTTCGCTGTACTCCGACAAGTCTCCCGGTTTGGGTTTGTCCGGCGCATGGACGACAATGACTTCCGTCCCGAAAATGGAAGCGCAAGTCGCCACTTTTTCGGAAAGACGCTCGGCCTCTTTCCTCATACCAGGGTACATATTGTAGAAGGTGGAGAAAAAAACCAACGGAAAGTGGATTGAGGAAACACGTAAAGGCGTCCCCATCTCTTTTAGGTTTTTTCGAGCCTTGATGGCGAAAGATTCGGTGATCTCATGATAGCACTGAGGCATCAGTTCCGCTTCAGAAAAACCGCTCTGCGAAACCAGTTTCAGGGCCTCGATCGATTCGATGGGATACAGCCCGGCCGTCGAGAAGGAGATCCGCATCGGCTACATACTCGCTTCGATCTCTTCAACGGTCGTCTCTTGGAGCCATTTCATGCCTTCTTTGGTAGTTGAGACGCCCCGTTCAATCTTTTCCAACACTTCCACGATCAAGGAGTCCATGGTTCCCATCGCATCGAAGTGCCAGTAGGAAAAAGCGTATTCAGATTGTTCAAAAGCGGTTTTATAGAAAGGTTTCGTTTCAAAAAAGGCTTTCATTTCCGGAAGGTCCAACGAAGATTTACGGATCGGAATGTATCCGGTTTTCATGGCGAATTCCGCGATTTTGTCGGGTTGGGTAAGCCACTTGATCAATTGATAGGTCGCGTCCATCTGGTCTTTCGAAGCGGGGAAGAGAACGAGAACGGCTCCGCCGATCGGAATCCCAAGCCGTTTGCCTTTCGGCAGGAACCCTACACCGAAATCGAAAGCCGTATTGCCCGTCCACGTTCCGATTCGGGAAGAGGTACCGAGATAGAACCCGAGCGTATTGCCAAGAAATTGCTTTTCCGCCAGGGAGTGCAGACCCACGGGCATCGCGTTCTCGTCGATCAGCGTTTTCCAGTATTCCGCCGTTTCTAAGGCAGAAGCTTGGTCGAAGAGCGGGACGATGTCGTAGTCTTCATTCTTGGGGATCGCTTTGACGATATCGTTCTCATTCTGCAAGAGGAAAGATTTGAAAATCCAGGCGGTATCGGCCATATTGAGTCCCCAGACGTCAGGGGTGCCGTCTCCGTTGGTGTCTTGGGTGATTTTTTTAGCGTAGTCGAGAAGTTCTTCCCAGGTAGAAGGCGGTTTCGTGGGATCGAGTCCCGCTTTTTCCATCAATTCTTTATTGTAGTAAAGAACGGGAGTGCTGATGTTGTATGGAACCGCGCATATTTTTCCTTTATACTTGGCGTAATCCCACATCCCGTCATAAAAATCGGACATGTCAAAGGTCGGATCTTTCAACATATAGTCGAGAATAGCATAGTTACCACGCGGCCCCGTAAAAATCGGCCCGGCAGGAATAACCCCGCCATTTGGGAGCGCGTTGGCAGCCAGAGCGGCCGTTATCTTCTGGGCCGTGTCAGCGTACTTGCCGGAGTAGACGGCTTCCACTTCGATGGTCGGGTTTTCGGTTTGGAAGCGGTCAATCAGCGTCTTAAGCGCTTCACCGCTCGTGCCGCTGATGGCGTACCAAAAGGTGATTTTCGTTTTTGAGAGACCTAAGGTGCAGAATACGAGAAGGACCATTAAAATAAGCATTAATTTCCTCATACGTAACCCTCCTTATGTTTTCAAACCCGTAAAGGTCACGGATTTGATGAATTGCTTTTCCGAGAAGATATAAACCAACAATACCGGGAGAATGGCCATCAACGAAGCGGCCATCATCAGATGGTATTCCCCGCCCCCCTCCGTCATGAGATAACGCAGCCCCACCGGCAAGGTCCGCATCTTCGTGGTATTTGTGACGATGAGCGGCCACAGATAGTTGCGCCACTCGCCTAAAAAGTTGAACAACGTAATTGTCGCAATCGCGGGCTTCGCGTTCGGGAGAATGACCTGGAAGAGGATCCGGAAAAACCCACATCCGTCAATCATCGCCGCGTCTTGTAAATCCTGCGGGATCGAGATGAAGAACTGTCTGAGGAAAATGATTGAAAAACCGCTGAATAAGGCCGGAATGACCAAACCCTGATAGGTATCGATCCACTTGAAGCTGCTAACAATCAAGAAAACCGGGATCATCGTGACGACGAACGGCATCAGCATCGTCGAAACCACGATAATGAAGATCGTGTTTTTAAAGGGAAAGTTCAGCCGGGATAGGGCAAAAGCGGCCAGAATAGAGACGATGAGCTGCCCATAGGTTACGAGAACCGTGACCAATAAGCTGTTGAAGTAATAGAGCGCGAAAGGGACCATTTCGAAGACACGTTTAAAATTATCGAAATTCCACTGCGACGGGAACCATTTCGGCGGATAAACATAAACGTCTGCGTTCGTTTTAAACGCGGACAAGACCATCCAGAGAAACGGGAACAGCATCGCGATGAGACCGATCGAAAGGATCGCGTAAACCCACCAATGTTTTCTCATGGCTCACCTACTCATAGTCGACGAACTTTCTGCCGAGTTTTCTTTGGACCGTCGTAATCGCAAGGATCATGAGGAACAAAATCACCGAGGCGGCCGCCGCTCTTCCGATCCGGTAGTTCTCAAAAGCCTGCTGATAGATGTAGAAGACGATCACGCCGGTGGAGTAAAGCGGCCCTCCCTTCGGCGTCATTACCGAAATCTCCGTAAATATCTTAAAGGAATTGATAATCCCCATTAAAATGACGAAAAATATCACCGGTGACAAAAGCGGCAAGGTGATCTTGAAAAAAATCTTCCATTGGCCTGCGCCGTCGATGCTTGCCGCTTCGGAATAGGTAGGAGGAATACCCTGCAAACCCGCGAGGAAAATCACGATATCATATCCCAATCCTTTCCAAAGGGAGAAGAGAATGATCGAAAGCATCGAAGAAGCGGGATCGTGAAGCCATCGGATCGGGCTGATGCCGAACAAGCCCAGAATCTGGTTGAATGGGCCGAGTCCGGGATCGAACAACCATACCCAGATCAGCGAAGCGGCCACGACAGGTATGACGACCGGGGCGAAGTAGGAAGCGCGGTAGAATCGCAGCCCTTTTATTTTCCGATCCAGCATCACGGCGATAAACAAGGATAGCACCAAATCCAAAGGGATTTTCACGCCGGCGAAATAGAGCGTGTTCCAGATCGATTGGAGGAATTTGGGATCTTTAAAGATGTATTCGTAATTTTTTATACCGATCCAGTTTTTTGTCGCGCGAAGCAGATCCCAATTCGTAAAACTGAGAAAGAACACCTGGACCAGGGGGATGAAAACGAAAACGACCGCCAATCCTAACGCCGGAGCTAAACAGAGCCATGCAACGCCAATTTCGCGAAGATAGAACCGTTGTCCTCGAAATCGCACCTTCATGTATGATTCACCCGAAAGACTACTTTCATCGCTTCTCCCGCTATTGCTTTCTGAAAGGCCTCCGTATAGTCTTCCAGGGGAAAGAGATGAGAGACCAGTTCTCCATAAAGCGCCGGGTTTCGAAGAATCTCCCAGTAAGCTTTACGGAAATGGGCGAGTCCGTATCCAAAACTGCCGGTCACCGAAACTTCCCGATAGTGGATCGAAAACGGGTTCAATGTTAACCGCGTGGCGGAAGGGAATCCGGCGAAAAGCATTAGGTCTCCACCATCTTTCACCTGATCTAAGGCGGTTTGGGAGAGTTCGGGCGTATTTGCGGCGACGATAATCACGTCGTAAGTATGGGGTGTTATTTCCGTGGTTAAGAGATAGCCTCTGGAAGACAGGTAATCCCAGCGCCAGGGATTGTTTTCGAGGATAGCGTAGGGGATATTCTGGGCTCGAAACCAGGTGGCAAAGAGAGCCCCCATCGGCCCGCCGCCAACGATGAGCGTTTTGATCTGGGTTTTCACCGATTCAAGGTTTCGCAAGAGCCGGATCTTATCCAGCCCGTTGAAAACGCACGCCAGCGGTTCCATCAGCGTGTAAACCGGTTGCGCTTCGGGTATTGGGAAAAGCGCTCTTTCCGCGTAGTCGGTTTCCATTCCCAAAGACTCGCAGAAACTGCCGGAGGAAGCGAAAGACTTATTCTGGCAGAGTTCGGGAAAGCCTTTCAGGCAATTTTCGCAAATACCGCACTCCGCGTAGGGAGCCATCGCCACCAACAACCCTTCGGCGAGGTCCGAGTCGATCGCGTCGGTCCGCACGATGCGGGCGATGCACTCGTGCCCCAATACGGTCGGAGGTTGAAACAAAGGATGGCCTTTGAGAAAAGTTTTGACATCTGTCCCGCAAATTCCGGCGTAGCAGACATCGACGACCGTCTTTCCTTGCGCATCTGAAACCTCTTGAATGCTTAGTTTTCCCGGGCCCGAATAAATCAAGGCTTTCAACATAACCACCTCGCTTTATAAAATGCTTGCCGTCTGTTGATCGGTGATCAGGTGATTAAAAAACCGGTTTTCAAGCGCAACTTGAATAGCCTGCGCTTTGTTATTTCCTCCGCATACGCAAACGATATTCTTGATTTTTCGCAACAATTCCAGATCCAAGCCGAGAAGCTGGGATTCCAACCCGGATTGGCATGCTTCGCCTTTCGCATCGAAAAATCGTCCTAAGATGTCTCCGATAGCCCGTTGTTGCAGTAGTTGAAAAAGGATTTCCCGATCGATTTCCGATTTGATGATCTCTGAGTTTTGTATCGGGCCCCCAAGACCGATAATGGCGAGATCGATGGTCTCCCAGATCTTACGAATGGACTCGTAATTCTCGCGCATCTGAACGGGAAGAACCTGTTCTTTCTGCGATAGCGCCGGGATATTTAAAAACCGGCTTTTCGCGTGAAAGTGCTCGGCAAGACGATCGATCATGGCATTTACTTGGTAGTAGGGAAGCGATTGTCCCAAACCTCCGATGAGCGGAAAAAAGGTAAGCTCCCTTTTGACGGTAGGCTTAGGTTTTTCGCCGGAACGTTCGGCGCAAATCGCGAGGACAGTCTGATAAACGGTCTTTCCCCATCCGATTCCGATCCGGTGATGGCTGGGAATCAGTTCTTTAATAAACTTCCCCGCGGT
>JAAYCF010000417.1 GCA_012744415.1 Thermotogaceae bacterium | reverse complement strand
GACTTTTTATGCCCGGGTAGAAGGTTTCCAACTGCTCCAGGGTGATTTGCGCGATTTTTTCCTTTTCTTCTCGGTACCGGTCCGGGTTTTCAGCTAATTTCTCCCAATAAGCGTAACGCGTGTTATAAAGCGCTTTTATGCTGGTCTTACCTTTTGGGGCCATGCGCGGATCGAAAGCGAAATTCTCTACTTTCACGCGGTCGTGGCGAATGCCCGTGATCTCAAAGGGTTGTTTCGTGAAAAGCGTCATCGCGTGGGGTTCGGCAGAGAGATCGCGGTTCACACCGAAAGAGACATGGATTCCCATTTTTGTTTCTTCCTGCGGTTGCGCATATTTATTCCTTTGCGCCTGAGTTAAATACTTGCTCTCCAGGAATTTGACGCTTGTCGTGTAACCCGTGGCATTGGAGATCACGGCGTCGGCATAATGGTTTTCCCCCGACTTCAATTGAACGCCAATGGCTCTGTCATCTTTCACCAGGATTTTTTCCACTTCCGAGCGATAACAGATCTCTCCGCCCAAGGCTGTTAGCCGATTGGCGATCGCGGTCGAAAAGGAGAGCGATCCGCCAGGATACCAGCCATATCGTTTTTTGCGGCTTCCGGTTAGAATATTCAGATGGAGCATCAGAGGCGTATCTGTCCAGTCATATTGAAAAGTGGGAAAGAATTTTCTAAGAAACGGATCGTGGAAGTTCTTGGCGTACTCCGCCATCGCGATCTTTCCCCTTTTCATAATCCGCATCATCTTTGGGAGGCGGGCCACCCAGTCCGTCCACTTCCAAAAGCCCATCTCCAGAAAGTCGATGTTCTCAAACTCCCGCGAAAAACGGACGTAGGCTTCGATCTTTTCTACATCTCCCGGCGCGAAACGCTTCAGTTCTTCGACCAGTCTTCGTGCGTCATAATAAACGGTCAACGCCCTTCCCTCCACGTCTTTAACGGTCACCAGCTCTTCCGGGAACAAGATATCCGCGGGAAGCGCGCCCAGCGACTTCCACATGGTATTCAGCGGGGTACCTTCGGCGGTACCTGCGAGGTGATGAATCGAGCCGTCAAACACATACCCCTTCCGTTTCCAGGACGTACACATTCCTCCGGGCGTCGTCCCCATCTCGAACACTTTCGTGTCGAAGCCGTTCATCCTGGCGTAACACCCCGCGGACAATCCCCCTATGCCCGCTCCGATAACAATCACCGATCGACTCATTACGCTTTTCCCTCCTTGTTGTATCGAGAACGCTAACCCCCCTCCGATTCTGAAGAACAGAAGAAAACCAAAATAGCCAAGGACATCAGCCAGTCTCGCCTACAAATCAATAACATTTATGACGGGTACGGAAAAAAATCACGAATTTAATTTTCTATTTTTGATACAAAGGATAAGCGCCTTCATACTCTCGAAGAGCGATTTCGTCGCTTTACAAGAAGAGCCAGGGATTTAACAGATGCAGGAGCAAAAGGCCCCAGAAGCAGAGATCGGCGATGCGGTGCCATTGAACCCACGCTTTGATTATTTTCGCTTTTCCCAGAAGGAAGATGGCGAAAATCACCAGGATGGATATCCAGAGCAGGGTTCCGGTGTGCCACGCGATTCGATTGCCCAAAGCGAGATAGCCATGGAGCAGCCCGAACGCGATCAGCAACAGCCCGGTCAGCCGGTGAATCTTCGAGAAAAGTTGTATCTTTTGCATCCACGCTTTTCTTATAGCCGGTTCTTTTCCTTGACTCGCGCGTTTGATCGCCCATTTGATTATAAACAACCCGGCGTTGAAGGCGGCGAGCGCAACATTTATCCAAGCGAGCAGCACATACCCTTCCATCTTCTGTCCCCCCTAATCTAAAATGTAGCAGATGGCTTTGTTGATGCGTTTGTCATAGACGGCGCCTTCTTTTAGCTCGTAAGAGGCGTTTTTCGACAGGATCGTTCCGGCAAGGGTTTTTTGCGTCACCAGTATCCCGACGAGGTACCCGCGACCAAGCAACGACAGATTATGCGGGGCTCGCTGCTCGATCTGGTAGCTGAGCTCTTCGCCGCTTTTATGCTGCCCCAGGTGATTGCCACTTCTCCAGCGATTCAGTTCCGTCACGTCGTAGAGCATTG
>JAAYCF010000416.1 GCA_012744415.1 Thermotogaceae bacterium | reverse complement strand
TTAGTCGCTGAAAGAAACGAAAAATTCTATCAAACGGCTCAATTGCTGCCGGATACCCAGTATTATTGGAGAATCGAAGCGAGCAACGATGGTGGCGCGGTTACGAGCTTAACCTATACTTTTAGGACAACGGGCGATATGACCCAATATTATCCCGAGACGCCTAAGAATCAGAGCGCGGCGATCACCGAGCAAGAATCCGGGTATCGAGTGGAACTATCTTGGTTTTCAGATAGAGCCGATTCCTTTAATCTATATTTCGGTGAAGAACCAAATCCAGCGCTTTTTATAAGCGGGTTAAGCCAGAATCGCTCGATTATCGAACAGTTGCTGCCTAATCAGCGGTATTACTGGAAGATTGAAAGCGTTAACGGTTTTTCTTCGACTACAGGTGAAGTATGGTCGTTTGATACGCCTTCGACTCATCTATCAAAACCGATCGCACTTTTTCCCGAAAACGGCTCACAAGAGAACGAATTGTCTATTAACCTGAATTGGAGCCCTGTTTCCTGTCCTTTCGGAGGAACGGTAAGTTATGCGGTATATTTTAACGGGACGGGGAGTTTTAGTGAAGAATCAGTAGTTGATGTAAACCTATCGGTTCGAACGCTACTGATACAGGATCTCACCGTGAACACCACTTATTACTGGAAGATAAAGGCTCACAGCGTTTACGGAGAATCGGAATCGGATGTCTTCTCTTTTGTGACCCGGGATGTTGGTTCTGACGAACTGCCTGTCGTGCCTTATATGCCTTTCCCGGTTAATCTCGGTGGGAGCTGCGATGTGGATACGGATTTTTCCTGGAGTTCTGCGAGAGTGGATAGCTATAGCTTTTTTCTCGGTACCGACATCAACGAGTTGTACGAAGTATCCTCAAACTTAACTGTTCCCGCCTTTCAAAACAGCCGATTGGAATACGGGACGACATATTATTGGCGAATCGAAGCGAAAAACGGATACGGTTCGGTCCTTTCCCCTATATGGTCTTTCAGTACAGAATCCGAAGATCAATTACCGCCAGAGGTATCATCGATAACAATATCCTTCCCATACATACAGGATGGAAAACTTGAAATCGGCAAGAAGACGAATTTAAAAACAGAAATTACCGCTGAAGACGATAAGCAGCTTGCATCGATAGAAATGAAGGTTTACGCCAAAAAAAGAAACGACGCGGTTTATACGATGATAGAAGATAGAGCAAGAATGAATACTTTAGCTTCGGATTCCATGAAATGGAACGTATACTCAACGGTTTCGGGGGAAGAAAACCGGTTTTTCGGCACGCTTGGTTTGTACGATTTGTTCGCGGAAGCTATCGCAATCGATAGTCGGGGAGAAGAATCTGAAAAAATGGCGACAGAACCTATAACGATAGAAATATTCGATCCGAATCCCATCCCAGATATCGTCGGCGATTGGGAAGGCAGTTTTTCAATCGCTTACGTAGTATTTATGTCGGACGAGATTTTGATAAAGATATCTCTAATGAACGGAAACGAATATGAAATAAAGATCGAATATAAAGGCAAAACATACACGGGTACAGGAACCATTGATGTAAATGGCGACTTATTGATACAAGGCACGGTAGAGGGGGTTAAAGTCCTGTTGACCGGCGTATTGCAGGGCAACAGCTACGTGTCCGGTTCCATTCATGCCTTTAGTGAAGCGGGAGAGTTAATCAAAGACCCGATCGGTACTTGGCAAGCGACGAAAACAGAGTGATACTTACAAACAGATGACTGTAACTGTAAAACAAGGTTCGCGAAATAATACTGCGAACCTTGTTCATTTGATTTGGTTAAGTTATCCTAAATCCTTTTACGACTCCCTAATCCATACCGCAATAAAGTACGATGTCACCGTAGGTTTCTTCTCCGTAGATCATGATATAGTAAAGTGATCCGGGTTCCGGTTGCCAGATGGGTTCGATACCTTTTTGACCCACAAGAGTACCCCCGTGATAGTAAGAGCTAAACTCTCCCGATCGGCTATCATAGTCTGTTAAGGTGGGCAACTTATCTCTCTTAATATAGACAGAAGCGTTCCTCACGCTTTCCGGGTCGAAGTAGTCATACCCGTCTTCATCATTTCCATACAAGCTCGTAATCCAACAATAAATGTTCCAATTCGTATATCCGCGGGTTTCTATAGGCGAATACAAATCGGGAACGATAAACTTATAATACGTCCTCGTGTCTTTGCTCCTCCCGAATACTACAATTTCTTGCCAATCAGCCAATAATAGAAGGCGAAAGAAACCTCATCGCACATTGGGCCTTCGACGGCAATTTTTTGGACAGCTCTGGTAACGGCCATCACGGGAGGCTCGATTCCGGAACGGCCAATTATGTATCGGGAGTGAAAAACTCCGCTTTGGAGTTTTCGGGCCAACCGCAAATCATCGTCGATGATGACGCTCAGTTGGACACGAACGAAGAAATGACCATCATGCTTTGGTATAAGAATAAAACGGGAGGGGATAACCCAGGATCTTTGATTCGGAAATATAACGGATATGAGGTTGGTCAGTGGGCAATACACATTAGTACTGATTGTACTACAAGATATGAGTACTGTTGGTTTTCTGACGGAAACAGTTACGACCATTATGGTGGTGGATGGGGACTCGGAGGAAACGAAG
>JAAYCF010000415.1 GCA_012744415.1 Thermotogaceae bacterium | reverse complement strand
GTCGCGTTGGTACCCGCTGCAGAAGGAATCTACTCCGTTGACGCCAGCATCACTCTGGAAGACGGAACCGTCATTGCGATGGGCGCTGGGCAGCTCGTTGCGATGAAGAAATTCATTGAACAGAACGTGGATGGGTTGAAGCCTTACCTCGGTTCTGGTACTACAGTGAAAGACGAGTATTCTCTGACTGTCAAGACAGGCATCGAATTCATGAAAAAGTTTGACAGCGAAGCCTCTACTGCCACCCATCTGAGCATCTACGGGAAAGGCAGCCAGTTCATCCCCACTTTGATTTGGAAATGGACTCCGAGGAACAAACCGGTAATGGGCGATGTTGAGCTGGTTTACATCCCGAAAGCCACTACTGGCGGTTCTGTGGATACCGCTTATATCAAATTTAAAGTTCTCAGCGAAGCGCTCGAAGGCGATTGCTGTGGCGCGTCCGCTGGAGACAAATGGGCGTTATGGTTAGCCATGGGAACCGGCGAATGGCACACCATGTATGAAGCATCTTATTACCTTGAGAATTGCACCACATGCTTCCATTATATGGGCGTGGATCATTACAAAGATTGGTATTGGGACATTCTCAAAGGCGGCGAATGTCGTGGATGGATCAAAGCGATATTCTATCTGGATCCTGCGGATGTTAAGATTTGGGTATACGCGATTTTAGGTACCACTTGGGAAGAATATGGAGAAGTTCCTGGATGGGAATTTAGCGGAGAAGGAACGGAAGCTCTTGATGCCAACGGCGGATACACAGCGAACTTGCTGAACAATGCCGAACTGAACCTGTTTGCCGATATTATCTTCAAAGATATCGTGACCATCAAGTTAATGGCTCTCAGCATTCCGATTACCGCAACCGGATTGAGCCCGATTTACGGCGCGTCGTTCGACCTTGACCTTGGCAAGATCGGCATGGGCGTAGCGTGGCGTTATGACTCTGCCCAACAGCTGAACGCGAGCACGTGGGCTGCCCATTTCATTCTAAAAGAACTTTTGAACTTCAACATTCCAGGCGGTTTCCCGTTTGAAGCGTTGAACAACATCGGATTCGGATTCTTCGCAGCTGGCGATTTGGGATACATTACCAACCCCAGCACAACGGCGCTCAGCTTCAATGTAACGCATATGCAGTTAATCCTCGAACTTGGTGCCGATGTTACCTGCTGTTTCCCGTCCATTCACATCGGGATGCACCTGGCCAAATCGGATGCCCTTTATGAACAGGGTTCCGGTATGCTGTCCGGTATCGGTTTAACTGAAATTTGGGGAAAATACTCGCATGAACTCGGTGTATACGGTCCTGTGACCTTAACCGGAAGACTCGGAGTTATTTATGCCTTCTCCGGTGGCTATGTTGATAGCGATGTTTGCGGTTCCTCGACGTTCGGACTTCAGTTGTTCTCTGGTCCAGCAATCGGCGTAGCGTACGAAGTAGCCGGTACAATTAAGTGGTAAAAAGGCTTTTATAGCCTGATATAAAAAGACCCCGCTGAAAAGCGGGGTTTTTTATTTCGTGCTCCCTAACGGAAAAATCTTAGGCGTTATCGGTATGTTTTTTATAGTCGGAAACGCTCGGATGAACAAATTCTTTGACAAGGGTATGATTAATCGAACGCAAGAGTTTTCGGGACCTAATTAAAAAAAGGAGCGTGATGAAATGAGAATAGTCATCTTTAGTTTGGCTTTCATGATGATCCTCACTTCAGGGTTTGGCGGATGGCTCTTACCGGCCGGGGTAAAACCACCGTCTTCTTATCAAGGAATTGATCGCGCGTTTATTGTTGATTGTGAAAGCAATTTAAGCAACGGCCCGATTACCTATCGATCCGGCCATTATACTTCTCTAATGGAGTATTCAGGTGAATTTACGGACATTTTAAAACCGGGTTCGATAATCGTATACAAGACGAACGCGGGCAACTATGGGAAAATGAAAATCACGGGTTATGCGTTATACCATGCTTGGTCAAAAGTTAGTGGATACAAATACTGCGATGTCCCGTTTTTTGAGTTCACCACTTACTTGGGAGATGGCTCAATACTTATGTCCGATGGGTTGCCGACTATTTTAGACGGGGTCATAAGAGTGGCAGGGAAGACTTTTCTGTATGGAACGGGTCCGATACGATCTCCGTATTTTTTCTTAAACCTACAATATGCCAATTATCCGGAACGCCCACAAGGATCGTGCTTCATGTGGTTCAACTTCGACTTTGACACAAAACAGACCGGTTTCTTTAAAAACTACAATGGAATCGAATTTTCTGGGGCCGACCTCTATAACGAAAAGAACGAAACGAGATCGCGATTTTTCCCAAGCAACGGTGCGATCTTCGCGGTGGTGTATAAGCCATAGACGATACGATATCAGTTTGAGGAGTGTTAAGATGAAAATCGTTATGTTTTCTACCTTCATCGTTTTTTTCTGCGCGTTGGCGTGCGCAGGATGGGTTGTCCCCGTATCAGGCGCCACCCCAGAGTCTTATGAAGCCATTATGCGTTCAGATATCCTAAGATATGAGTCTCTCTTGACGACGCGAAAAATCGAATATCGATCAGGATACTACGCGTCTTTATCGTCGGGGATTGGGCAAAGTACGGAGGTTTTAAAACTGGGGACGATCATTCTCTATCGAACGAATCAGAATCATTATGGAAAGATGAAGATCATGGGGTACGCGAAAGATTACGCAAGGGGCGACGCTCCGGTCCCGATATTTTGCGATGTTCCGTTTTTTTTGTTTACCACCTACGACGAAAACGGGGGAATTCTTTCTACAGGAAGCCGCCCCAGCGTCCGCGAACCGGAATCGTACTCCAATTGTTGCGCTTTGAAAGGGGTAGAAGAAGTAGAGAATATCTTAATTCTCGAAACAATAAATCTAAAAAAATTCGACTATATAGAACGGCCTGAAAATGGTTCGTTCATGTGGTTTCACTTTGACTTCGACACTAATGAAACCACGGTCCTCCCGGTGGAGAATCCAGCCGATTTCCCGGGGGCCGATCTTTTCAACGTGAAGAAGGAAAGATACTCCCGCTTTACCCCGATCAATGGCGCGCGGTTTTTAGTTGTTTATCAACCATAAACGGTTAAAAGGCGGAGCGCCTGACCGTTGGAGCGCACTACGATAGGATCTCACGGCGATTGGAGCGC
>JAAYCF010000414.1 GCA_012744415.1 Thermotogaceae bacterium | reverse complement strand
GTCGCCTGGAACGGAACCACCTACGACGTCACGATCACCAAAGGCGGCGTGACGGAGTCCACCACGATTGCGGTCACCACGTACAAAGGCTTGGACGAGTTCACGGAAGGATCCGGAACCGAAGGCGATCCTTACATGATCGAGAACTGGTATCAACTGGACGCCGTCCGCAATGATCTCACGGCGCACTACAAACTCAAAAACACGTTAGACAAGGATACGGCGGGCTATACCGAGCTGGCCAGTTCGGTTGCCGACGGCGGCAAAGGATGGAATCCGATCGGTGTCGATATCAATACCTCCTTCTTAGGTGTGTTCGACGGCGACGGGAAACTCATTAAAGATGCCCGTATCAACCGTCCCACCACCCCAAATGTCGGGATATTCGGACATGTCGGGAACAGCTTGGCTACGACGGTCGTCAAGAACGTCGGAATGCAGAATACTGAGGTTAGAGGGGCGCGCGGTTCGGGCACCCTCATCGGCCGGGTGACGGGACAAGTCAATACAGTCGTTGAAAACTGCTTCTCCAGCGGCGGGTTCGTTTACGGAGACGCGGCGACCGGCGGGCTCGTCGGTTCGTTCAACAGCTATCGCGAAAACCCGGGCCAGGCGGAAAACTTCCGTCCGATCATGCGCCGGTGCTACGCCGATATCGATGTATATTTCTCCGGAAACGGGACGAACAATATCAAGTTCGGCGGTTTGGTCGGCTGCGCGCAGAAAGGATTTGTCGGCGATTCCTACGCTCGGGGAAGTGTGACGGCATCGACCGGGTGCGAGCGCGTCGGGGGTATCGCGGGTTGTATCTATCTGCAGGGGCGATTGGTCAATACCTATTCGACCGGTGTGGTCACCGGCGGCGGGGCGATCAATGTCGGCGGCCACGTCGGGTTTAACGCTCCCGGAAACGAATCGGGCAGTTCCACCGGCAGCTATTGGGATACCCAGTCTTCCGGGCAGCCCTCTTCGGCCGTCGGGACAGGCAAAACGACCAGTCAGATGAAACTGCAGGCCACCTTCGTCGGTTGGGATTTCACGACGATATGGGACATCGACGGCGTCACGAATGACGGGTATCCGTTCCTCCGAGACCTCGGAGTCGGGATCACCTTAGCCTCCCGAATGGAAGTGCAGACCCAGCCGGGCGACAACCTGGCGACAAAGCCGGTGGTCCGCTTAATGAATTCGGCCGGATACCTGGTCGCCGGGGATAGCACGACCGTTGTGACGGTCGAGATCAGGAAGGTCACAGAACCTGGCGTTTTAGGAGATCCCATTGCGGGCATCCTGACGGGAACCACCTCGATTACCGCATCGGGCGGCGTCGCGAACTTCGCCGATCTGGGCATCGCCGGCGCGGAAACCGGCGAATACGTGCTGCGCTTCAGCGCCCCCGGTCTAGACACGGTCAATTCCGATGGCTTTAATGTCGATTGATCTGGAGGGCATTACAATGATTTCAGATCTTTAGATAGAATCAGGGACTTTGGGGTTGTCTCCTCTCTCAGTAATCACGTGATGCGGTGGCCGTTATTTTGGCTCGCAATGGTTACCGGGCAGGAGACAACTATTTTCGTATGGCGTTGGTAGAGCTGTCATTCAAAATACAATCGGTGGTCATCGGTAAAAAGAACCCAACCGAAATCGGATACGCTCCGGTTTTATATATCAGGAACCTTTGTGAAGATTGAATCTTAATAGATAGTGTCGATTCTGTGAATATTCTGTTTGTCAATCAGAAGGTGAAAGATGAGCATCCGTCTGTATTATTTTTCCGGAACGGGCAACAGCCTGTTTGTCGCCAAAGAACTCCAACGAAGACTCCCCGATTCGGAGCTCGTCCCGATCGTGAAGTCGCTGAATAACGGATCGTACAAGACCGAATGCGATGCTGTGGGTTTCATATTTCCCTCGCATGGGATGACGATTCCGATCGCAGTCAAGGCATTCACCGAAAAAATGATCGTAAAAGACTCGACCTATTTTTTCGCCGTGGTCACTCGCGGGGGGACGGTTTTCCGGGGGTTCCAACTGATCGAAGGCGCATTAGCCGGCCAAGGGAAGAAGCTTCATGCGCGTTTTGCCATCACCATGGCGACCAACGATCCGAAGTTAAAAAGCTATAAGCAATTGTCTGATTCGGAATTGGGAGCCATAGAGAAGGACGTCATACGTGAAGTCGAGTCGATCGCTAAAACCATTGCCGGAAGAGAAACCAACGATTTTACGGATGACGGTATTCTCTTTTCACGGAACAAAACCGTAAACCGATTTTTTGAGTTCCTCATCCCAACAATGGTTCACAACTTTTCTCCAAAAATCAAAAAGTACTTCTATGCTAAAGAATGTTGTATCGGTTGCGGTTCGTGCGAGCGAGTCTGTTTGTCCGGAAAAATCAAAATCGTTGACAAAAAACCGGTTTGGCAACAAAACGTCGATTGTTATCTATGCTATAGCTGCATCAATTATTGCCCAACGCGCGCGATCCAAATACATACGAAAATTTGGATGAAATCGTATACGGAAAAGAATGAAAGGTATTCGCACCCGTATGCGGGGGTTTCCGATATCGAAAAACAGAAATGATCGTCGTATAGGATAAACCCGACGCCCGCTTTTTCCAAATGTGGGAAAACGCGAGAACCCACGAGCTGTCGGGGTTCTACGCACCCGACTTCAGTTGGTAATCACTAACCGCCTCCACGTTTTCAACCCAACGTCCCGGATTGCTTACTGTGTGTTAGTCAGCCTATGCGACATTTATGAACGTTTTGGAGCGCCGACCTTTTTCCAATACGGAAAAACAATTAGGATTACGATAACAAATACCTGCCTACTAAAACGTTAATGCCGTAAAAATAAGAGGACTGTGGTAAATATCGATTTTGGAGCGCGACAGCTACGTGTTTCCAGTAGGTACGCCTTCAGGTTCGCTTCATTGGCTTGTTACAGAGCATCATTCCAAATTACCGGGTGTTTAACCGCATTTTTAAAATAATCCGATGTACTAAGCCGACATAAATGTCGGCACTCCGTATAACCCGCTTATAACACGGTATATAAGTATTTATCCGAAGCAGCTCGCTACCGCATCAATAAAGAGCGTTCCTTATTTTTACCGTATTAACTAAAACGTTGGCTCTACCGTGAGCGTCCGTATTCCTCCTAAGCCCGATTATTAGCCGTCAATCTTCTTTTATCGCTTTTTATCGCCATCGTGACTCCCCGATGAGCGTTCCGGATTCTCGCGATACGACTATTAAGGTAACCCCTTCGGGCTCCGATAAATAAGTACACCGAGAATCACGGGAGGTCAAGATGGCAAGTTATAGCATTTTTTCGATATTGAACACGGGGGTGTTGGGAACCTACACCTCTAAAATGGCGATGAGCGTCACCGGCCACAATGTTGCGAACGCAAACACGGATGGCTATTCCCGGCAAAGACCGGATATCGTCGCCACCCCGCCTTCGTCGACGGGCGCCTTCGGCGGATCGACCCTGAATATCGGGACCGGTTCGACCGTTTCGCGTGTGGAAAGGATCCGGG
>JAAYCF010000413.1 GCA_012744415.1 Thermotogaceae bacterium | reverse complement strand
GGATATAATGGGTTTGCCGTAGCGATGATACTCTTTGGGCGATGCTTTATCGCAATTTTCCGCTTTCGGATTTCCAAAGATAACGGAAAGATCGTATTTGTAAAAGCTTCGATAATCTCAGGGCGATTCTTATGAATGGCATCGACATAGTCATTGACCGTCTCCGGAAAATCGCGAAAGGCATCCAGCAAAGAGACCTTCCGAACCTTTTCACTGAACCAACGTCGTACCCGAGAATGACACCGTGTCTGGCTGCCGGGTGAATCCCAAATTTTTAGGATTTTATCCCCCGGTTTCCATCCCGACCATTCCAAAAACAGGTAATACGTTGCCAAGCTGGCATCGAAATATTCAGAATCCTGATACACATGGAGCGGGTTTCCTGTTGATCCTCCGGTCATGTTAAGGATCAGTTTCCCCTTTCTGTTTCCGGATAGGAATCGATCGACATTCATATTGATTTCTTGGCGATTTACAATTGGGAAAGAGGTGAGGTTTGTAGGGGAAAAGGAGTTTTTTTGGTTATGGTATCGGTAGTATGGAACCGTCTCCAAACAATGAATAAGCATATTCTGAATGCGTTGCTCGACCGTGTTTTTATATCCCGTGTCAAAGGTATGAAAATCATCAAATTTCTTCCAAATATGGTTTCGCTTAATCACGGAATCGTAGAATTCGGACAGACTCCTCATCGGTTTCACGTCAAGCCCCCCATTTATCGGCTCACTCGTTGGATCGTCTCTATCCATTGTGGGACGATTTTTCCCGTGTCAAAATCCATCGCCCGCTGAAGGGCACGTTGGATATAGGAAACCCTCACCCCTTCTTCTGTGATCAAACGTTCCATCGCACGGGATAAAAGAATCTCCTGATGGGTCAGCGGTTCTTTAGCACCACGGAATACCGCATCGAAACGAGGGACTAATACTCCGTACCGCGCATACTCGATATCGGTCAGGGTATAGTCGAAGGTCGATTTACCCGTTAGGATTTCCCTAGGCCCGGCAGGGCAATCCGTAGAAATCACGGGAATCGAACAAGCCAATGCTTCCACTATAACATTCCCGAACCCTTCGGAGAGAGAAGGCAGCACAAAAACCAAGGATCGATTAAGGAATTGATAAGGATTTTCCCGAAATCCTAAAAAGTGAACGCTTTCCTGTATACCATAGTTTTCGGTTAACGCTTTTAAGGAGTCTTTCAGGGGCCCTTCTCCGAGAATCGCGAGCTGAAGGTTCTTCCTCTTCTCTTTCAAGTTGAAAAACGCCCGTATCAAAGACCACTGGCACTTCACTGGCACGAGCCTACCCGCCGTAATGATCATCGGGTTTTCGAAAATGGTCTGCCAGGTGTCTTCTATTCGTTCTTCTTTTCGTTTGCAAATGGAAGAGATACTCAAAGGATTATAGATGGTCTCGATTTTATTTTTCGAAATGCGGTATTTGGAAGATAAGTCTTCGGAAACGCCTTGCGATACGGTAATGATTTTATCGGATTTATTGTATAATAATTTTATTAGAACGTTTATAATTTTACTTAGATATCCCTTTTGTTCCGATTTGAAATCCCGAACGGAGACGATGGTTTTCCCTTTCCCGCGAGAAAGGATGTTTGCGATATTGGGTCCGGCTAAGAAACTGATCGTAACGTCAATATCGTATTTCTCCTTGATTCTTTTCAATTTATGATGTCGCAGGAGCACGCGTATCAAAGACGTGAGATAATAGAAAACGAAGGGAAGGTTTAGTTCAAGTATTTCACCTTGATAAGGATACGGATTTTCTGTTTTCTTGTAAATGATGATATAGACATTGAACCTGTCTGACAAATATATCGAAAGGTTCGCCGCAATCCGTTCGGCGCCGCCTCCGGATAGAGTCGGGATGATTAGCGCGATGTTTTTTGCCTTCTTTCCTGACATCTTATCGGACCTCTCAAAGGGTTTTGATTATTGTCCGCCATTGTATCTGCGAAAACGAGACAATCGGTATTGGAAAGTGTACCATAAAAGCGCTTAATGATGTTAATAAGAAAAAAGCTTTTTTTGTAATGGGCTTAATTCTCTCGGGACATGGGATTCACAAACCTTTGAAGGGGTTCTAGCCTATCGTACACGGTCATGCCAAAGAGAGAAGTCGTTATATCAATCACGAAAGAGTAAAGATCCTTTCTTTGTATAGAACTACCTTTTTGCAGTATCGTCATTCGAGACTTCGGAAACAAACAGGAGCCGCTCTTTATTATTTCAAACGGAGATAGCGAACAAGAAGAACAAGCAAGCGCACAGGAGGCCCATTTCATTGAGAAAGGTTTCTGGAATTCAATAGCCTGATCAAGGAGGTAAGCGAAATGAAGAAACGTATGATCGTCATTTTGTTAATGACTTTTGTTTTAGTATCCTTTTCTTTTGCTTCGTTTGACCGTTTTCGGGTTGATTTTCCGCAATGTACGCTGGTGTATGCACCTTCCGGCCAAACTCTACAGATCAGCGTAAGCGGAAGGGTGCTGTCTTACGGGCAGAACTGGACGGTGCGGCAAGTCTACCCCTACTTGTATCATCTCAAGTTGAACACGTGGTCCGGGTTTTATTGGATGGT
>JAAYCF010000412.1 GCA_012744415.1 Thermotogaceae bacterium | reverse complement strand
TATCATAGAACTCGAATAAGCGGTGACGCTTATTTTAGAAGTTTATTCGGTTTACCCTGGGAATAAGAGATGACTTTCGTCACTAAATATTAGGTTATCTATTTGTTAGAATTTATCAATGTATCGTAATCGACGACTCGCGCATCTATCGACTATTCCGGGCGATATAGGTTTCATTGCCGCAGAGACAGTATAGCGAATCGCACCCAGATGAGGAGGAACTCGTTTGAAAACGAAGCAGGCTACCCTGTACCGAATCGTATTCATCTTATTGTGGATCTTACCGGCCTTACTGATGGGAAGTTCTACCGGCAACGATCTTCAGAATGTATCGGAAATTTCCACGTATTTAACTTCACAGGCTTTGAATGGAAGCGGAGGGGGTTGGATCGTCTTCTATTCCGGCCGAGACGGTAATAACGAAATCTACTTGATGAATGCGGACGGTTCTTCTCAAACCCGGCTCACCCACCATCCCGCGAGCGATGTATGCCCCGCCGCGAGGTCGGATGGCCGGATCGTGTTTTTGTCTGATCGGACGGGCCGGAGCGAAATCTATGCCATGGAAATCGACGGTTCCGATCTTATTCAGCTAACAGACTCTCCCGGAGATAAAGAACACCCGGCCTGGTCAAATGATGGCCGTTTAATCTATTTTATCAAGGATTTTCAAACTCGTACCGAGATGTGGGTGATGAACGCTAACGGGACCAATCTGACTCAATTGTCTTCGAGTTTGGCAAGAGATGAGCGGCCGATCCCCTCGCCGGATGGCCTTCACCTTCTTTTTATGTCGAACCGGTTTGGCAACTACGAGATGATGGTAATGGATTCGGACGGGACGCATGTCAGAAGGCTTACGGACAGTCCTGATCATAAGATCTTTCCTGTCTGGTCTCACGACGGAACCCGCATCGCTTATTCCGTGAATAACCTTCGCTTGAGAACAGCGGTTATCCACACGGTAAATGCTGATATGACGAACGATCGCGCTCTTACGCCCACGGGGGGAAGAAATGAAAATCCCGCGTGGTCGTCGGATGGTTCCAGAATCGTCTTTCAGAGCGAAAGAGATGGGAATTTTGAGATTTATTCGATGAATAGCGACGGAAGCGATCCCAAGCGTTTGACTGTTAACGCGTATTGGGACGGATGGGCTTCTTGGGTATCCTTTGTTCTACCGTCTGATTAATCCGCGAGAATGAAGTAAAGGGGGAATCGCATGAAGGTTTTAGGTAAAGGTTACGGGTTCATTTTGGTTATTCTTTTATCAGTTACGGCCTTCTCCGCGCTCGACGGGTTTAATCCCGAAACAATCCTGATCGGAAAACAGGTGTGGATGTTGAAAAACTATCATCCTTCCATGATCTCGCCCGCGCCGAAGGTCAAAGGCGTCTCCTATCTGTTCCGTTCGAATATTGACCCGAAGTACGGAACCCTCCTGACTTATGAGGAAGCGGTAGCCGCTTGCCCGGAAGGCTGGCATTTGCCAACAATGGCGGAATGGAACGAGTTGTTCGCGTTGTACGGGGGATTGGATATTGCCGGCGGTCATCTGAAAACGGTTGACTTTTGGAAAGCGCCGAATACCGGAGCGGATAATTTATCGGGTTTTTCCGCCTTACCGGCAGGCGGTGGGAACGATACCAACCGCTTTGACGGTTTCGATTGGTCTGCGCACTTCTGGTCTGATACGCTTCAAGACGGTAAGGTTTTTGTTCCGACGTTGATGCACGATTCCGCCGCTGTTTTTGTCCTGGAGCTGCCGCCGAAAATGCGCGCATCGGTCCGGTATCTTAAAGATACGGAAACGGCCAAAGAAAACGGCGTTGATTTGACGATCCCTCTGGGAATCGGGATCAACCCTGACGGTAAGATGGATTTGATGGAATGGGAGGACGCCCTCCAACTCGAGATAGTTGTCCCGGGAAGGAAAAATGTAAACGTGTTCGTCAAGCACGACGGGAATTGCCTCTGTTTATGCTTCCAACTCTTCAATCCATCAGTTCGTTCCGTTTTATTCCCGGAAGTGCTGATCGATCCCGGCTACAATCGGAGCGCTATTTGGATGACAGATGATTGGTGGCTCCACGTATCCGGTAGTGATTGCGAATCGATCGGAAAATTAAACGATTATAACGATTGTGCCCTCATTCAAGAGGATTGGATTGCGGAGCCGAATTACCCGACTGGCGCGGCCGGAAATGTCGAACTGATCGAAATGATGATCCCCTTTTCGAAGATCGGGTTAACGATCGGCGCGCCTTTCGGGTTCTCGCTATTCGTGACTAATACCGTAAACCTTTGGAAAGGATGGCCTGAAACTGCGAAAGAAGAGATGCCTTCTTCGTGGGCTAGCGCCATTTTAGAGTAAGGACGAAGTTCTGCAATTCGACTTCGGTTTCGATCCGGAAGTTTATACAAAAAAAAAGGGGAGATCTTATGCAAAGGGAACCGTTTTTAGCGTTATGTAAAAGGCGGAATTTTGAAGAAACCTATGTTAAAAAAGCCTTGGAAGATTT
>JAAYCF010000411.1 GCA_012744415.1 Thermotogaceae bacterium | reverse complement strand
TGAAAAAGATACCATGATTGTAACATAAACATTCTTTTACCGACACTATCTCTGTGGACCCTTCCTGTCGCGCTTTTCCACTTCCCGTTTTTTCTATTTTTACGACATTAAACTTTAGTTGGGCATGCTTCTACACGTAAAATACTAAAGAATCTATCCACGAAGGAACACCAAGAATGGCTTGGAGTGACGTTTTGGAGCGCCGACATTTATGTCGGCATGGGTTTTATAAGGTAATCCCCATCTCGCAAGTAAAGACGAAAGGAAAGATGTTTTCGATTGCTTATTCGTTTTCGTTTGAGTGATACGCTATCGTTCCCGTAAGGCTCATGCCGAACTAAAGTTCGGCGCTCCTACTGCCGGGTACTCCCATCGTCAGGTACTCCATTTCGAATGCTCCATTCGAAACGTTCCCTATCGAGCAATGCCTCTAAAAGCAAAATGCTAAAGAATCTATCCACGAAGGGACACCAAGAATGGCTTGGAGTGACGTTTTGGATCGCTATTTTTTGGAGCGCCCCAGCTACGTTTTTCCAGTAGGTGAGACTTTAGTTCGGCATGGGTTTTTCGGAACTGGACACGTTAATTGGGTACCTTAAAGGGATATGAATGGTAGCGCCGGAACTTATTCTTTGCGATACGCGATCGTCCCCGGAAAGCCTTATGCCCGAATAAAGTCGGGCGCCCCATTTCGGGTACTCCAACCGTCGGGCGTTCAAAAACGCGATTACTTGAACAACTTATAAAAGAGCAAGCCCAACCATTCGTGGACGGCGGACATGGTAGCGGTAAAGGCGCCACTGGAGGGGAGAAAGTCCAACCAGATCGTTTCCCGATTCTCAAAGAAAAAATCGGTCGGAATTGGGATCATCCGTAGGGGCATAGCGCGTCTTTTCGCTTCCGTTTCGAAGGCGAGCATCGCTCTCGGCAGATGCACCGCGCTCGTGACAATAAAAAGCGTGGTCACGGACGGGTCAAGGAGCGCGAGAGAATTGGCGACGTTTTGGTCCGTTGTCATCGCCCGGTCTTCGATAACGATATCCTTCTCGGGAACCCCCCAAAGCAGGAGCGTCTGCGCCATCGTCTGTGCGACGGGCTTCTCGTTCGAGCTCCACAGCACTCCGCCGGTTACGATGATCGGCATCGGCTGTTCGCGATAGAGCAAGTATCCTTTGTGGAGGCGGATCAGCGTCGTTTTTTCCAATTCATCGGAAACCTTACCGTCATATCCCGTCGGGACGCCCACACGATGGCTGCTGCTAAGCACGACAATCGCGCTTTCTCTCGGATTTATCGAGCGCGTTTCATCGTAAGAAAAGTAAAACCATTGTTCTAGAGGAGCGATCAACCATTGAGAAAAAAAACCCGTTGAGAGGAGATAAAAGCAAAAAATCAGAGTCATCAACGCGATTTTAAGTTTTTTACGCGAGCGGAAAAAGATCGTGATTACAAAAATCAAGAAGATAAATAACCCTGGTAGTTCCAGTATCGAAGAGAGTGTTTTTTGGAGGACGAGCATCTTCTTCCTTTCCTTTGACCGTTTTCTACGGTTTTCGATAAAGTGATAGTCCTAATGCGCTCTTTTTAAAGGAACAAAAAACAGCATAAACCTTCCGAGCTTTATTATATCAACTTATCCGCGGCTTATCCAAAGATACGCTGAGCATTTTCAGTTCTCCCTCTTCCCTTCTCTGATAACTTTACGGAGCGAATGGCTTTTTCACTTTCCCGGTTTCTCCCGTCAGAACCGTGGAGACGGACTCAGGGGCCGACGGTCTTTTTTAGTACCTAATTATTGTATAATAAGAGGTTTTTAGGATGAAACCGATTTTCGGGAAATTGGAGGGGGTTTCGTGGAAAAATTAGCCCGAGTGTTTTTTGTCTTAACGCTGATTTTCGCCGCCGCTTTCGTTGTCTTCTTCTTGTTTTACTTTCGAACGAACAACGAGCAGACGGCTTTGGTCATAGAGCGAGCCAATTTGAAACAGCAGGTCGCGACGTTAAGCACGGAGTTGAACCGAAGAGGGATCTATCAGCAGGAACTCGAAAGAAAGATCCAGTTGTTGGAAGCAGAAAAACCCGGTCCCGCAGCGACTCAAACGGAAGAAATAGACGCCTTAAAAGCCCAAGTGAGCGCGTTGCGGGACGAGGTGGAGAAGAAAAGCGCTCAAATCGCATTGTTGTCGACCTCACAAACGGGGTCCTCCTCCGAGCGTGAAAAAGCCCTGCAGGAAGATATCATACGGCTGAAACAAACCTACGACGACGAGTACGCCAAGCTGCAACTTTCTCTTCGCCAGAAGGACGACGAGATCGCGCGGCTGACGAAAACCTTGGAAGCCCAAGGCTCTCCGGACGAACAGGTCAAAACCTTGCAAACGCAACTCGGCTCCCTACAAAAAGACCTAACCAAAGCCCAAGTGGATCTCGATTCCACCAAACGCTCGGTATCCGAGCGCGATATCGAAATTACCGCGCTTAAAACTCAACTTGAAGCTTATCAGAAAAACAATCAAACACTTGTTCAGAAAGACCAGGAGATTGCAGGCCTGAAAGCGCAGGTGGTCAGCCTGCAAGCCCAGACGGCTCAAAAAGAAACGGAGATCAAAAATCTAAACGCCGGAATCAACACGTTGACGAAAGAAAAGGAGTCTCTCTATCAACAGCTCACCATGGAACGGATTTATCAGCCGATTCCCCCTGGGGAAAGTGATGCCGTACGCTATAAATACCTTATTTTGGGAGAGGACGCGCTTCTCGCAGAGAAGTATAAGGAGAGTGCCGAAAACTTTCAGAAGGCTCAGTTAAAAGACCTGTCCCTGGGCGTTATGGCCACAGTCTATACGCGAAAACGGGACTTATCCTACCAGAAAGCCATATCCCTTTACTATTCCGAAGGGATAGACCTCTATAAGGGGAACCGTTTCGAAGAGGCCATCTCACCCTTTATAAAAGCATCCGCGTTGGCCCAAGAGGTCAAAACGGACTACGATGACGATGTCCTCTATTACTTGGGCCTTTCCTACTATCAGATGAAAAACTACGCAGAAGCGGAAACACAGTTAAAAACAGTCTATGCTTTGAAAGAATCGACCTATAAGGTCCACGCGCTCTATTACCTGGTTCGGGTCGCGATGGACGCGGGCAAAAGAACGGAAGCCCTGGCGTACGCCAATCAATTGAAAACCCACTCCCAGTACGCGACTTTCGCCCGAGATGCCATCAAAACGTTAGGAGAATAACGTGCGTATTCTTTTTGGTACCGACGGTATCCGCGGGATAGCGGGTACGGAGCTTTCAGCCGAGTTGGCCTTTAAAGTTGGAAACGCGATCGCCCGTATCGAGAAAGAAAAACGGCGGCAAGATGTTGCGGACGGTTTTCAATTATTTGTCGGAAAGGATACGCGAGTCTCTTGCGACATGCTCTGCAGCGCTGTCTCCGCGGGAGCTTCGGCAGCAGGCCTTCGAGTCTACGACTGCGGCGTGCTGCCCACGCCGGCCTTAGCTTACATCACGCGTTTGCATCATGCCGTCGGCGTGATGATCTCCGCCTCTCACAACGCCTACGAATTCAACGGGCTGAAGATCATCCGCGATGGATTTAAGCTTCCCGACGCCGATGAAGAGGCAATCGAAAAAATCGTTTTGTCCGGCAGTTTCGACGTCTCGACCCACGAGGGAATCGGCCGGGTGTTGGATTACCCTCAAGCGCGCGGAGAATACGTGCGAT
>JAAYCF010000410.1 GCA_012744415.1 Thermotogaceae bacterium | reverse complement strand
GTCCTGCACCGATAGCTTCAGTTTTCCCGGCTCGCTTCGGAAACTGCCCGGTAAAAGATAGAACTGGTTTCCTTTTTGGCTCGAATAGGAAAAACCGAAGGTGTTGTTGTTCAGCAACATCCCACTCTGTGTGACGCGAATGTGGTCCTTCTGATGGATCGCCGCCTGAAAAACGTCGAAGAAAGTCACCTGAAGGCTATAAGAGGATTTCTTTTGGTACAACGCCTTCAAAGCTTCAAAGATCTCCGCGCCCATGGGCTCTTCCGCAAGAAAATAATAGTTGTGGAAAACCATCTCATTCGGTTTCTCGGCGTTAAAGATGCGTAGAACATCCCGGAATTTCGGATCGTAGAAAAACGAGGATAAAAGCATCGATCGCCAATTATCCTGCTTGTCAGCTTTTACAGATTCAATTGATTCTTTTTCGCGGACAACCTTCAAGACTTCCTCCAGTTCGGAAAAAAAGCCTCGGTATTTTTCGCTGTCAGGTGCCAATATGACCGTAACTCCCAGCTCCACTTCTTGCGCTGTCGTTCCCGCAATTTCTGTCTTCACTTCCTTCACGCGCCAAAGACCATGCGGTACAGAGAAATCCTCAAACACCGCCGTCACCATACGGCCCGCGTTGACATCCGTCAGTTGGTTTCTCTCATAGATGTTCAGCAATGCCGACCCGCTAAAATGCGTGACACCGATTCCGTTTCGAAGCATCGTGCTTTCGAGGGCGCTTTGTTTCACTTTGCAGAACAGGTCCACATACCATAACCCGGATTTCTCAGTCGTTCGGAGGATCTCATAATGTTGAATGTAGGCTTTCGAGAAGCTGAGAATCTTTTCCTGGAATTTCGTTTCTTCGATGATATCCGTAGCGGTGATGGTTAGGCTCGAGTCCATCTCCGAATACCCTCTGATCAAAGCTCCGACGGCTATTTCTATCGCTTGTTTCAAGCCATTGTCCACGGCTATTTCAACCGTTTCCCCCAGTCCGGTGACCGTCACTTCGATCGTACCGGAAATACCTGTGATCAGGAATAATATGAAGCTCAATGTTATTGTTATGCCAATTTTTTTACACACGGTATCACCCGATTCATAAGATGTTCATAAACAATATAAATTATACCATATTGGGAAACCGTAAACGCGAATCATGCCTCTTTGTTTTGCCATAATCGACCCGTTATATCAATTAATCCGAAGCGTTTGTTTCAAAAAACTTGATTCGAAAAGAACGCACCTAATTTTCTCTTGGCGCTCGCCAGGCAAGGGACTTTTCAAGGATAGAAGCGAAAAACACCAAAAATTTAAAAATCGTATATAATATTGTTTGATAGCGAATAGAACGGCTGCAGCGGGTAAAAGCCTAGAGTTGGAAAAAGTGAGCGATCAGAAACTGAATCGCCGCACACAAGGAGGGAAAAGCGTAATGAGTCGATCGGTGATTGTTATCGGAGCGGGCATAGGGGGACTGTCCGCGGGGTGTTATGCCAAAATGAACGGTTTTGACGTGAAGGTCTTCGAGATGGGGGCGACGCCCGGAGGGATGTGTACGTCCTGGAAACGGAAGGGGTATATGTTTGACGGGTCGATTCATCACCTCGCAGGTACCGCTGAAGGCACCCCGCTGAATGCCATGTGGAAAAATCTGGGCGCGTTCCCGGCGGAAATCGTGTACCCGGAAGAGCTGGTGACCGTGAAAGACGCGGAGGGAAGGGCGTTGACCGTTTATTATGACGCCGAAAGACTGGCCGAAGAACTGAAGCGTTTCGCGCCAGGAGACGCCGAAAAGATCGAAGCCTACGTTCGTTTCTCACAGGAGTTTGAGAACATCGATTTTCTGGAGATGGGCTTTTGGAAGTGGACGGACTGGGTGGCTCGCCTCCCAAAGATGATGCGGATTATGAAAAGGGGAAAAATCGCGATGGCGGAGTACGCGAAGAACTTCGACGATCCGTTTCTTAGAAAATTCTTTCCCACGTTTCAGTATGACTGGACGGAAACGCCTCTGATGCTCCATCTGAATATACTAACCGGAAGCCGCAAAAAACGATATGGATGGTATCCGGGCGGATCGCTCGCCTTTTCAACCGCGATCGCCCATCGACTGACAGCCTTGGGCGGAGAGATCCATTATCGTTCGGAAGTGGAAAAAATCTTGGTGAAAGATGACAGAGCTATCGGCGTTCAATTGAAGTCGGGTGAAAGCCTCTATGCCGATGCGGTGATCTCCAACGCGACAGGCTACACGACAACCGTCAAGTTCCTGGAGAGCAAGTATTTGACGCAGGCGCAAAGGGATACCTATGCGCAACCGCAGGAAGAAACAAAAATGGGAATCCATGTTTCTTATGGCGTGAACCGCGATCTCTCTGCCGAACCTCACGCGATGACGCTTTTCACGAAACAACCTTTTGAGATTACGGGCATTCGCCACGATCGCGTGAAAGTAGAGAATTTTGCTTTCGATCCGCGCATGGCCCCAAAAGGGAAGGCCAGCATAAAAGCGATCTATAACACGCGTTACGCTTATTGGGAGAAATTAGCTGAAAACCCGGACCGGTACCGAGAAGAAAAGGAAAAAATCGCGCAAATCACCCTGGAGCAGTTGGAAACCTTCTACCCGGGCATAAAAAGTC
>JAAYCF010000409.1 GCA_012744415.1 Thermotogaceae bacterium | reverse complement strand
TCTTATTCGATTTGGTCGATTCCGTCGCGGGATCCCATCAATCCTTAATTTTAGTGGGCCATTCGGCCGGCGCGGCCGTCGCGGTGGAAGCTTATTTTCAAAAACCCGATCGTATCGCGGCTTTGATTTTGGAAAGTCCTGCTCTTGAAGGCCACGGGCCACCGCAAACCTCCTTCTCATTCGATTGGTCCCGGGTATCTTTTTCGACGCCGCTGGTTAAGATTATTCTGACGAGGGTGTTGGAGAGCGCGATCGGTATGGCGTGGCACGATCCGTCCACCTTTACGGAAAAAGATCGCTATTACTACAAAAAACCTTTGGAAATCGAGGGCTGGGAAGTCGCGCTACAATTGTTCACTCTATCGCAAACCCCGCGGATCTTCGTGGACCGATTGAACGAAATCGCCGTCCCCGTTTTATATATAACCGGCGCGGAAGACCGGGTCATCCCGCCGAACCTCACCGAATCGTACGCTGCAGCCACCCCTGACGCGGAATTGAAGGTCATCCCTCTATGCGGGCATGTGGCCCACGAAGAGCAAACCGAAACGTTTATCCGGTCTGTGATCGATTTCCTTAACGACCGCCAATTGATCGAATAAACGAGGTCTCATTCCTTTTATTGCCAAAACGCGCCTTTCGTGAGATAATCGGTATAGCGTTTCCCGGGGAATGCCCTTTTGGTTGTGCGCGCGGGATTTTTTCCCCGCCTATTCGACCCTTAGCCTGTTTCTTCGGGAGGCATGTCTAATATGAGGGGGTTTCATGAGAATAATAGGGATCATCGTTGGTGTTCTATGCGCGATAACCGCCTTCAGCAGCTTCCAGAAAATAGAAACGGAGTTCTTCAATATCTTGTTCGAGCCCGGTCTCGAAGCGCAAGCGGAAATCCTTTATCGAGAAGGGCCGGAGATCTATCGCCGGTTAACGGATTTTTACCGCATCTTCCCTTCAAAGAAGCTAAACGTCTATCTCCAGGATTGCAACGATTACGGAAACGCCTACGCCGATTTTTTTTCCCACGCAATCATCATCTACGTCAATCGCGCGAGCGCGTCCTATATCAATAATACCTATCGTCTCTGGGTTCCTTTCGTCTTTTCTCACGAACTTACCCATATCCTCATCGCGAACAAACCCTTTTGGTTTAAAAACTTCTTGAATCTTTTCGGCCGGCCCGTTTCGATGTTCTTTGACACCGCGTTCTCTCCCTCCTACCTCCACGAAGGGTTGTCTATCTATTCTGAATCGATGTTCTATGGAGAAGGGCGTTTTTTCGATACCCAATTCGACATGTATCTACGAAGAGACGTGTACGAAAACCGATTCTACGGTTTCAGATTGGGGGGCGGGGTTTCCTCAACCGCGTTTAATCCGGTTGGTATGAATTACCTGTACGGCGCCAGTTTTTTTGAGTTCCTCGGAGAACGATACGGGGCAAAGGTCGTCTCTTCCCTTTTAACCGCGATGGGAAACCAGTGGATGTCTCTGAAAAGAGCCTTGGAAACCACCACGATGAGATCCTATTCTTACCTGTTGAGCGAATGGGAGGACTGGTGTCAGGAAAACGCTTACGCCCTTCTTCCCTCAACGGGAGCTGATGCACACGAAAACCTTACGGGTACGGGTTTTTATACAGGCCGACCTGTTTCAAGCGGTCAGTACCTGTACTATCTTTCTCAATCGGAAAAAGGTTCTGGTATCGTTCGAAGAGCGACCAATGGCTCCGAAGAATGGTGGGAGGTTCCTTATCCCACCAGTTACGATGTGAGCCCTTCCGGACGTTTGGCCTTTGTTTACGGGATAGGCGACGGCCTCGAATTTTACACGCGGTACCTCTATCTGGGAGATTGGGGAACCGCCTTATGGAAAAGTCCCCTGATCGAACGGGTGAACGTTGTCCGCTGGCTGGACGATCGTTTGCTATTGGCTATCACGACAGAAAACGGTGGGACGGCATTATGGTTAGCAGACACGGAAACGGGAAGGAAACAAAGGTTGATACCGGGCAGTCCCCACTTTTACCTGAATAGTCTTTGCGCTCTCTCGGATCAGCCAGGGGAACCGTACGAGGTCGTGTGTTCGATTACCTACGACGGACAGGCGCGGTTGTACCGTATGGAATTGATGATGAACGAAGAAACCGGGACCTATGGACTCGGTTCCTGGGAAATTGTCGGTTCTCCAAAAGGCAATTCCCTCGATCCGGTCTATGCGGACGGCGCCTTGTACTACGCCAACGACCTCTCCGGCATCTACAACCTCTACCGGTGGGAGATGGAAAGCGGTCTGATCCAGCAGCTCACCAACATCGAAACGGGAGCTTTCCAACCCGCTGTTTTTGACGGCCAAATCTATTACAGCAGGTACGCGACCGATGGGTTTGACCTCTTTCGCGCTCCGGTTTCCGAAGACTCTGTCACGCTGTCGCTCGAAGGGGCGACAACCTTCGCTCCCATTCCGACGCGCTACGAAGCCCTTCGGTTGGAGACGAACCCGGCCCAAGCAGTCCGCTCTATCCCTCAAGCCGAAACTGTTTTTCTCTTGCCAAAGCCCAGAATATGGCTGCCGATCGCCGCTCCGGCTCCGGGAGGGTTCGGAGTCTTTGGCGGGGTTGTGGGATGGGACGATCTGAAACGTTGGATTTGGGCTTTTAACGGTTTCTA
>JAAYCF010000064.1 GCA_012744415.1 Thermotogaceae bacterium | reverse complement strand
GTTGGCGCATATGATTCACGCGCACCCCACGTTTTCCGAAGGGATCATGGAGGTGGCAAAATTGGCTCTTGGAGAAGCGATTAACCTATGATTCGGTTCCGCTGGTTTTTCTTGCTATTCTTCCTCGCGTCCGTTCTGGCCGGCGCGTGGACGACCGACCTCAAAGCTATAAAAACCCGTTATGATCAAGCCGAGATCGTCACGCTTTTCGAACAAGCGCGACGATATGAATGGCTGGAAGAGTATCAGGAGAAAAACAACGCAATCTACATTCTGACGAGCAAATTCTTATATCGGGCGCGACTTCTTGATGATGAGACCCTCGTTTTCGACCAGGTGCAGAGCCGGTATGACTACGATATGCAGTTTCCTTTTTGGACAATCATCCTCGTGTTCATTATTTCCGCGGCCCTTTTGATCCTAATCTTCTTCCTGCCCGCCGAATTTCGTTTTTGGAAGAAAAAGGGTTGACATCCCCGCCATCGCGTTCGTTAACTGAAAAGCGATTTCCTAATGAGTAGAGGAGAATTCTGTATGAACAAAAGGCTGCTAATCAGTTTGTTTTTCTTCGTTTCGCTTCTTACGATCTCTTTTAGTCAGTATCTACTCAAGCCCGGAGATCAGATCGAAGTGTACAATTATACCTACCCGGAATTGAACCAAACGGCTTTAGTCGGCAAAGATGGGTATATTCAACTCAAGCTGATCGGATCCGTCAAAGCGGAGGGTATGACTCTGGAAGAGCTGGCCGCGTCCGCGAAAAACCAATTGTCCGCCTTCGCTCCGGAATCGCGGGTAACGATCCTATTGACCGGCATTTACCCGCTGAAAGCCTACATTATCGGAGAAGTGAGCGAATCGACCGCGATCGACGTCACTTACGAAGAGTCCCCGACGCTTTTGCAGGCTCTGAGTTTTTGCGGGGGCGTGAAGGCGTCTGCCGATCTAAAGAACATCCTCCTGCGACATGAGGATGGATCCTATGATACAGTCGACATTTCCGAAACCATCGAGTACGGCCGCGGCGCAGAAGGGATTGCGCTTCATCCGGGAGATGTTATCGTAGTCCCCAGAAAATACGACCGCCGCGTCTACGTATTCGGGAGTATGGAACAATCGGGAGTCATCTATTTCGAAGAAAAAGAACCAATGGTTTTGGAGGTTCTCCTTTCCAAGATCAAGTTTGATCTGCGCGCTTCCGAACCGACGATCATGTTAATCCGTGACGGACGTGAAATAACGTTAGCTCTCGACGGCGCTTTTCCCCAGGTGAATAAAACCGAACTCAGAAGCAACGATATTTTACTCATACGAAAATTACAGCCGAAATACCTCTATGTGACCGGCCTTGCGGATACGAACCGTGTCGATTTCGATCGGGAGGAAGAGATGACCTTACAGACGGTTTTTGGTAAGTTGGGAATCGCGCCGGTTTCTCCCATACCCTTACGCATTATTCACACCAGCGGGATAGAAAAGACGGTCATTGTTGATCGATCGGTTCCGGTTTATCGATTCGAAACGGGAGACATCGTCGAATTCCCCCCCCAGAACTACGTTTACGTGAGCGGGAATGTAAGCCGCACGGGAAGGATCGAATTCGCCTACTCGGAACCTTTTACTGTGGAAACCCTCTTAGCCCTTGTTGGAGTCGGTGATAAAGAGATTATCCAACTGACGATCATCCATCCGGATGGTCAACGTTATCTATATCGCTATCCGGAACGAAAGGGGACAAACACCCCGCTCGAAAGAGGCGCCTTCGTCCAGTTTCCTTACAAACGTTATGTTTTTTTTGCCGGGTCCATTTCGGAAGGTAACGAAAGACAACTGTTTTTTCCCAACGAAGAAGAGATGACGTTGAAGCGAGCCCTGGCAAAAGCGGCGGTCGACATTTCCCAGTATAATTACCGCGTCACGGTCATCCGCAACCAAGAACAGTATCCGTTCGACCTGAAGAGCGCTCTTCTCTCTGAGGGGGAGTTCTATCTGGAGACAGGGGACATCCTGTTCTTCGAACGCGATACCAGTCGATACGTCCATCTGGTCGTCTCGGACGGCGAAAGCCGAAAGTTTCATTTCACTCCGGAAGAACCGTTGGATCTGATCACCCTCCTCACGAAATACGAAAAAACCGGGGAGTTGACCGGCGACCAGATCAAGATCATCGATCCGTCCGGAAGGATTTTCCTAAGCTCCGTCAAAGCGGTTCTCAATCAGGAGGAGAATTATGACCTTTCTCCGAAAAGCCTCATCGTTATTAATGCCAACGAACGGCGGGTTTTCGTTTTAGGAAACGTAGAAAAAAGCGGTGAGATCCTCTTCGGTCGCGATGAGCCATTTACGATGACGACGCTTGTCGCGAAATGCAACCCCTTCCTTGATGAAAAAACGGAAAGTATTCTGGTCAAGCAAAGCGATAAGGTAACGACTTTGGATTTAAAAGAGGTTTTAGACGTTTCCACGACCCTAACGCTGGAAAAAGACGCGGTGGTGTACTTCAAACCCTACGAACCGAAGGTCGTGACGATCTTCGGGCAGGTGAAAAACCCGGGGTTGTTGACCTTTGACGCACGGGAACCGTTGAATCTGATGACCGTTCTCTCGAAATCCGGGGGATTGCTTACCGATGCCAGTCAACGCGTGAAGGTGATCGGGGCGGATGGTAAAACCCTTACATTCAATCTCTTGACAGAGCCGAACCCTGAAAGGCTTACGATCGCTCCGGGCAGTTACATCGTGGTTGAGAATAACCAGGGGCAGTATATTGCTATCTTGGGAGACGTGAAGCAACCGGGGCTCCATTTCCTTCAAAAAGAGGAGATTTCGTTGCTGGAACTATTAAGCGCCCGAGGCGGTGTCAGCGATTGGACCTTGAATACCACTTTGGAACTTGCGCGAGCGTCAGGCGAAAAAGAGATCATCAATATCGACCTGGACCCTTCCGCGCTGAGTATGAAGAAAGTACGTTCGGGAGATACGGTTTTCGTCTATCCCAGCAATCGATTGAAGGTTTACGTTTTTGGGGCCGTCGTGAATCCGGGGATCGTGCCCTATCGCTCTAAGATGACCTTGCTGGAATCCCTCTTATACTGTAAAGGACCCGCGTCTTCCGCCTATATGAAAAAGATCATGGTCTTTCCCGGTGGTGTCGACGCGAACCCTATCCTGCTCGACTATTCAGGGTTTCGGAAAGAACAGGGTGTCGCGGACTATTTCCTGGAGCCGGGAGATGTTGTTTACGTGCCGCAAAGCGCCTTAGTGGAGATTAAAGATATCGCGGGGTTTTTAGGCACGATGCTGACGCTCGTCAATTCCGGCTTCACATTGGTGGATAAGCTGCAAAACTTACCTTAAGCAATTATGAAATGGAGGAATTCCGTGCCGGCGTTCGAACGCGATGAGACAATCGACAAAGAACCGAATGAGTTAACCATAAACGATTTGTTCCGGATGTTCAAGAGGCGATTTCCGTGGTTTCTGCTCGTCGTGGTGATAACGATTATTGCCACTCTCATCTATGCCTTCGTCTCGCCGCGTGTCTATGAATCAAGCGTGACGATAAAACTGTCGGCGGCCTCGACTTCCAGCATCTCAAGCTTTTTGCAGGATCTTCCGTTCGGAATCGGCGGGTCTACGGGCGGGGGCAGCATTTTAACGGAGATCGAGATGATTACGAGCAAAGGCAACATCGAAAGAGTGATCCGCAATATCGGGTTGTTGGATATCCTAATACCGACGGAGAGAAGAAAACCCGGAGAACCTGAGCAGGCCCTGATTTCCCGGGCTGTAGACTCGTTGTCGGAACAGATCAGCGTGAACCCGGTTAAAAACACCAATATCGTTAAAATTACCGCCGCTTTTCCTGAACCGGAGCTAGCGGCGCGTATCGCCAACGAACTGGCCAAGGTTTACAACGAAAGCCTATACGACATCAACAAGACACAAGCTAAGGAAAAATTGCGGTTCATAGAAGCCCAGTTGCCGATCAGCAAAGCCGCTCTTGACTTATCTATCCAGAAGGTAAGAGAGTATAAGGAAGCGAAACAGATCTTTTTGATATCAGAAGAGGCGAAAGCTTTACTGGAGGTTATCGCTGATTTCGACAAGCAACTGAACGCGAAAAAAATGGAGTTGCAGACGACGCAGGCCGGAATCGCCGCGATTCGGGAGAAGCTTTCCGCCACGAACGAAAAACTGATCTCTTCCGAAACGATCTCTATCAATCCGCTTGTCAGCGAGCTGCGCAGCAAATTGACGAATCTGAACATCGAACTGGCGTCTTTGGAGAAACTTTATCCGGCTACCGATCCGCGGGTATTACAAAAAAAGAAGTCGATTGAAGAAACGCAAAAAGAACTATCGAAGCAGGTCGTGAATATCGTCACCTCGCAACAGAAGATAGACAATCCCATCTATTCGACGCTCATGGGAGAGTTGGTCACGAAAGAAATCGACTATCAGCTCTACGCCGCGACAATCGAAGCGATTGAAAATGGCCGCAAAGAATACGATCAAAGGATGAAACAGCTCCCCGTTCTGGAGCAGGAACTGACCGAAATTCTCAGAGAAGAAAGCATAAACGAGCAGGTGTACGTCGCTCTCTATAAGAGCTATATCGACGCGCAAATAGCCGAAGCCGGGATCGTCGATCAAACGTATATCGTCGATGCCGCGGAACCCCCTTTGTACGCTGCCAAGCCTCAAAAGAAGCTTATCGTGGCGATCGGCGGGGTTTTGGGGGTATTCTTAGGCATTCTGTTCGTTTTCGTTCTCGAATATCTCGAAAAACGTATCATGGATATCGATGAACTCTCGAAGATGACCCGTGAGGCGGTCCCGATCTTCGGGTTCTTCCCGAAAACCAAAGCCGGCCTTCTTCCGATCAATCCACAAAGTCCGGATCGCGCCCTTACCGAAGCGGCCGAAACAGCCTATACAAGGGTCCATCTCAACGAACATGAACAGGTATCTAAAGTAATCGCGATCACGAGTCCCGAGAGGGGTTCCGGAAGCTCCACGCTCGCCTACTATCTCGCCCAGACGATCGCCCGAAGCCGGGAACGCGTTCTCTTGATAGATGGGGCTTTACGATATCTCAATCTATCGAAACGACTTGGGTTGCCGCATCAACCGACGGGTTTTTCACAAGCCATTTCTGAGGGATTTTCCGAGCGGATTCCCGTCGTGACGCTCCAGCCGTATCTGGACTTCCTGCCAGCAGGAAAGCACGACGAACATCCGCTGTCTCTCTTCCGGGGAAAACGGTTTGAGGAATGGATCTCCGCCATGGCGAACGAATATGATCGGATTTTGATCGATACGCCGGCCATGAGCGAGGACGTGGATGCGTCTATGATCATTAAAAGAACGGAAGGCGTCCTGCTCGTGGTCCATCTTGGAAAGACGGAAAAAAGCAGCTTCGAAAAAGCCCTGCGCGATATCGCTTACGCGCAAATCCCCTTGCTGGGTCTTCTCGTCAACAAGTGCCAAAGCGATAATCGTTTCTTTCGTTTGAAGAATGAAAGCCGTATCGCAAAAAACGCCTAAAGGG
>JAAYCF010000063.1 GCA_012744415.1 Thermotogaceae bacterium | reverse complement strand
TCCGTACTTGATACATCAAGAAAATATCTCCGAACCCTTTCAATCCCCAGCCGAAACCGAACAGGTGAGAGTTTTGGGGATTGTTGGCAGAAGATACATCCTCGGAGAAGATACGGAAGGGGTGTTTTTCATCGACTTCCACGCCGCCCATGAACGCCTCTTGTTTGATGAGATCTCGGCCAATAACGGTCAAATCGCTTCGCAAGAAGTGCTGGAACCGATTCCGATCCCCCTTAACCCGATGCAGACAAACCTGATCGAAGAGCATCGTAATGCGTTGGAGCGGTTCGGGTTCCGTTTTCGGAAACAGGATCAACGGTATCAATTGGAAGGCATTCCCCAAAGGATCGGATGGCAGGACGCGGAACTGACCCTGTTGGAGATCTTGGAGGAGTTGCGCCTGACGTCGCTTGAACCGATGCCAGAAGCGTTCCGTCGCATCTTCGCTTCGATCGCTTGTAAACAAGCCTTCCGAACAGGCGATGCCTTTACGGTAGCGCAAGCCGCCGATTTGATTCGGGAGATGGCAAGAAAGCAAATCACAACGTGCCCGCACGGCAGGCCGGTGCGCTTTCGCTTGTCATTGAAAGAGCTGGACCGATACTTTGAGAGGTAAGAGCGAAAAAACGTCTAACGGAAAAAACCCAAACGCCGCTCTAATGCTCTTTCAGAGGGTTCGGATGGGCATCCTGTTCTTCGGATACGTCTTATACAGTTTTTTTGTGTTTGCGAAGGCAGAACGGATCAGAAAAACAAAAGGGAAGGAAGCCTGGCAAAGTTATGTTCGTCCGAAAGTACAGCGCTTTTGCCGACGAAGCTTTTATTGGTTAGGAATGAAGCCGGAGATACGCCATACGGAGCGACTGCCCCGCACCGGCGCCTATTTGCTCATCGCCAATCATCAAAGCTTCTTTGATGTTAATGTTGTATTGGGATTCCTCAGCCCAAAGGCTTTTTTGATGGCGAAGCGGGAATTCCAAACGTTGCCTTTTTTCGGGACCGCGGTCAATCAGGTCGGGTACTTCATCGACCGTAAAGATCCGAAACAGGCGATCAACGCCCTTCGGAAAGCGATCGAACACTTGAAAGAAGGCGTTCCGTTCGCGTTGTTTCCGGAAGGTACCCGTAGCACGGACGGAGAGATGAACCCATTTCAAAAAAACAGCCTCAAACTGGCCTATATCGCGAAAGTCCCGATCGTTCCCGTCGTCATCGAAGGCACACAATATGTCATGCCAAAAGGGTCTTTTTTTGCCGTAAAAGCGCAGGTAACGGTAGAGATTTTAGAGCCGGTTCATCCTCACGACTATCCAGATGAAGAGCGACTCAATCACTGGCTATTCACGACGATGCAAGCCAAGAAAAAGGAGATGGAAAATGAAAAGAGCATTCATTAACGGATTGTTCAAGGATGCGGAGCACAACGCGCCGATCGTCCAGTTGCTCATAGAAAACACGAACCAAGCCGTTCATATATGGATAGGAGGATGCGAGGCTTGGGCGCTCGGTATGACATTGGAGAAAGTAAAGCTGGAAAGGCCGCTCACCCATGACCTGCTGATCAACCTCATCCGCTCTTTCCAGGCAAAACCGATGCGTGTGACGATCCACTCTCTGAAAGAGGGCGTTTTCCACGCCAAACTCTTTATCACTAAACTGGGACTTCCTCAAGACGAAGATCATGAACCGACGAACTTGGAGATCGATTGTCGCGCTTCCGACGCGATCATCATCGCCGCAAAACTGAACCTGCCGATCTATGTGTCAAGCGAAGTGATCTTGGAAACCGCGATACCGGTAGAAGTGCAAAAAAAATACACCGACGAGGACCGAAAGTTCCATGATTTTCTGCAATCCTTCAATCTGGAGGAACTGAAACACCATTTAGAGAAAGACAAAGAAAATCGTGAAGCCGGGGAAGAGCCTCTGAATACGGACTCGGAAGACGATGATACAGAAAGTTAACGAATGGTTGCAAAAACGCAAGGTAAAAAACACGTTGGACGAACTCCTCAAACAATCGCGGGAATCGCTTCTAAAAACCCGGAGGGTAGAGACAGACACCACCCTGTTCGCGGTCTATCTCGACCGATTGTCCACAGGGGGATCGACTAAGCGGTTCGAAGCCAATCTTTACGGAGGTATCAACGGAGCCTGGCGCATCGGGTCCGGTATTATATTCTTGCCCGTATACGAGACCGATGTATTCGACCGGAAAGCGACGGAGGTCTACTGGCGACGATTTTTTTCGGGGTTGGCGACGCGGTACAACCTCCACATATTCCTTCCCCGAGGAAACGGGAGGCTGGAGGGAGTTTGGTACTATTCCGACGGTAACGATGAATCGATCAAAGCGCCCGATAGCGCCAGCGCCTGGCGAATGGCAGGCAGTTCGGCAAATCACGTCTCCCGTGTCGTTTTTTGCGATCCTCAGGCGCTAAAAGACCCGTCACGTTTGTCCGAACTGGCGCGGCAAAATACCCGATTGGTAGTTCTCTATACCCCTGAAATACCGCGAGACCTCGAAATATTCGCGGGTGGCAGAAGCCTACAATTCGACCTTTTTTTCCTGATCATTTCGCCGCTTCGCGTTTACGTGACGGGTCCGTCGATTTGGGGGGCCGATCGGCCTTATTTCAACAAAGATTTTTATCTTCAAAGGGAAGCCGAGCTTTTTTCTTGCCATATCCCGCTGGGTTTCCCGGAATTTGGATACGAAAGAGAAGTAACATAACGAGGAGGCAGCGTATGGAAATGACTTGGAGTTTGGAGGCATTATACCGGTCATTTGACGATCCGGTCTTCGAAAATGACCTCGCATTTGTGAAACAATCTTTAGATGAACTGACGACTTGGGCGAATAACCATTTCGACGCTCCGGAAAATCCCCGGGAAAAGGCGGAGGGATATCTGCAAAGGCTTTTGCGATTCTACCATAAGGCGTACCGGATTTCGGCCTTCGCCAATCTTAGTCTAAGCGTCGAAGTAAAGAACACGCGGGCTTTGAAAACCGTGGAGCGGATGGAGTCTTTTCTTTCTACGTTAAAGGTGCCCCAGGTGAAGTTTCAGCGGTGGTTAACGACGCTGGCGGACTTCGAAGACCTTTTCGGCGCTAACGGGCTAACCGACGAACATCGGTTTGTCCTTGGCGAACTGCGGGACAACGGGCGTTACCTTCTGAGCGACGTGGAGGAAGCGCTTGCGGCGAAGATGGCACAGACGGGATCGGCCGCTTGGGCAAAACTCCAAAATGTGGTCTCTTCGACTTTACTCGTGGAAGTGACCATAGGAGAGACCGTGAAGAAAGTCCCCTTGCCGGTCGCCCGAAATATGGCCTATGATCAAGATCCGAAGGTTCGTAAAACCGCATTTGAAGCGGAAATTGAAAGCTACAAAAACATCGAGGACGTTTCGGCCGCCTGTTTGAACGGAATCAAAGGAGAGGCGATAACGCTTTCGAAAGCGCGCGGGTACGCATCGGTCCTGGATAGAACGCTACGCGATTCGAGAATCGAAAAAACGACCCTAGAAAGTATGTTGGACGCCATTAAGGATTCTTTGCCGGCCTTTCGACGGTATTTTAGAAAAAAAGCACGGTTGCTCGGCCATTCCGGAGGATTGCCTTTCTATGATCTGTTCGCCCCCATCGGCGAGATCGATTTGCGGTACACTTATGAAGAAGCCTCGGCTTTCATTATTAAGAACTTCGGTACCTTCAGCCAACATTTATCGGACTTCGCGAAAAACGCCTTTGAAAAACGCTGGATCGACGCGC
>JAAYCF010000408.1 GCA_012744415.1 Thermotogaceae bacterium | reverse complement strand
GTATAGTCGATGTAATAGAACGGCACATCAAAGATATGTCCTTGTCGATACCACCAGGTGCCGGTATTCAGGAACGTGTTGTCATCGTAGTCACGCAACGGAAGGTATTTGTTCTCAATACGGCGCCACGCGGTATTGCGCTCTTCCGGCGTTGCTTCGGGGTTTTCGTAGACGAAATGCTGGAACTCATCTACTGATACGCCGTAGGGGATAAACTCCAAAGCTTCCGTCAGATGGGTAAACCGGAATTTCGCCTCTTCTTCGAGGAAAAACAGTTTCATCCAAGGGTAAGTGAAAAATTCCATGCTCATCGAGTGGATTTCGCACGCTTCATAAGTCGGGTAGAGATATTCCGGTACCTCAAAATGCGCGCTGCAATAGGTTTGAAAAGCATGTCCCGCTTCATGGGTCAATACTTCGACATCACCTGATGTGCCATTGAAATTGGAGAAAATAAACGGCGCGCGATGTTCGGCGATAAAGGAACAATAACCGCCCGCCGCTTTCCCTTTTTTGGAGACCAGATCGAATAGGTCGTGATCGGCCATAAAGGTAAAAAACGTGTGCGTTTCCGGGGACAGTTCCCGGTACATTTGTTTCGCCTGCTCAACAATCCAATTCGCGTCGCCTTTCGGTTTCGCGTTGCCACTCAGGAACTTCAACCGTTCATCGTAGTATTTCATTTCGGGTAATCCGAGCCGCTTCCTTTGCCGTTCTATCAACCCGGAGACCACGGGTACCAGGTCTTTCTCGACTTGTTTACGGAAGTTTGCCACCATCTTATGATCGTAATCCGAACGATTCAGCTTTAAATAACCGAGGGGGACGAAATTTCTAAATCCAAGCTTGTTCGCCATGTGTGTCCGGACTTTGACCAATTGGTCGAAGAGCGTATCGAGCGTTTTTTGGTTTTCGGCGAAAAAGTGCGTATGCGCTTCATATGCGCGTTTGCGCAGCGACCGATCGTGGGCTTGAAAAAACGCCCTCATCTGGGACAGATTTCGTTCCTCTCCTTCGAATTGGATTTTCGCGGAGGCGATGAGCTTGGTGTATTCGGTCCTTAAGGCGTTTTCTTCCTGCATATCCGCGATGATCTCGGGCTTAAAGCTTTTAAGCGTGATCTCAGCCAGATCGAACACATGCTTCCCCATCTTTTGTTCCAATTCCGATCGGTACTTTGAACCGATGAGCGCCTGGTAATATTGGGTGATCATCTCCAGAAAGATCGGATCGTTTTCATCATAAAAGGCATTTTCCGCTTCGTAAAAGGGATCAGTCGTATCAATCGTATGGCGGATTCGGCCTAACGCGTTCATCGACTCGATCTCTTTTCGCATCGCGTTAATGTTTCGGATCGCTTCGTATTGCCGTTCCACGTTTTCTGCTTCCGTAAGCTCTTTTAACGCAGCCGAAAAGGTTTCCTTAACGATTGAAATATCCGGTCTTCGGTATTCGAATTCTCTGAATTTTGCCATCACACACCCTCCTCGAATAATAATCGATATTGATTATAACAGGCAGACTAAACGAATCAGCATTACTTTTGTCACAAAAAAATCCATCGATGTGTGGGAAAAAAGCAGGAGCGCTACTTGTTTTAAAATCATTCCGTGACTTATGTTGGCGTTTTCGGTGAAGAGGCGGCCAGAATATTCGAGGACTTATGGAAAATTATAGGCGCAAATCAAGCCACTATCGGGAAGAAGTAGATGGAAGAACTTGCTGATTAGAAGTAAGCGGATGAAATGAAAGCCGGAGCCGAGAAACCGGGTTTAGGAATAATCCGGTGGGTTCTGCTAGAACACGTCAACGCGTTGATCTTGTAGCGAACACGAATGCCAGAAAATAATGACGCTTTAGGAAATAGAGCGCCCGATCTTTAGTCGGGCATGAGCTCTAAGAGGCGCCGATAGCGTTATGCAAAGAATCAGTTCCGTTGTTACCAGCCGTATCCTCTATGGTTCCTATTAACACATACCGTTTGGAGAAAAACCCATGCCGAACTAAAGTTCGGCGCTCCAAAGAAGGCGCTCCAATCCCTTCTTCGTGGTCTCCTTCGTGTCCTTTGTGGATAGAGTCTTTAGTGTTTTGCGTTGAAAACCGCGCCCGAAATGGAGCGCCCGACTTTAGTCGGGCATGAGCCCTAAGAGGCTCCGATAGCGTTATGCAAAGAATCAGTTCCGTTGTTACCAGCCGTAT
>JAAYCF010000407.1 GCA_012744415.1 Thermotogaceae bacterium | reverse complement strand
CGTCTCCCGATTTCCTTCTCTGATGTCCGAAGGCGCCAATCCCCGGTTCAGTCTACGAAAACAATTGATGTTCATCGAGTACGTCGCCGCTGTCAATCAGTCAATCAATGGATTCACGGTTTAATTACCTTAAAAGGAGGGCTAACGATGACGATCGATTTCTTCGAAGAGTTTCAGGATCCGTATTTGCATTCGCTTGAAGGCCAGGGGGTTTTTCTCGCCGGAATATGCCTCGGACAGCTCGCGAACCGCCAAATTCAAAACGGCGGGAAGATCGACGATTCGCCTTTGTTTAAGCAGATGAATTTCGGAAAGATGACCATGAGAGACTTGCACCGCCATCTTTCGCGGGTTCCGGAGTTGACCAGAGCCTATCATCTCGGCAACGCGGCTACCGTTGAGATGATTATGAGCAAAGCCGGCGCGCTGTTGTTGCAAGCCGGTTCCGATGAAATGGGCGTTAAAGGAAATTTCGCATTTACGATCGCTTTTATGAACTCGTATGAATACATCAAAAAGATGTTCCAAGACGCTAAGGAGGCAGAATAATGTTTAACAAACGGAGAGAAATTCTATTCCTGTACTCGGTCAAAGACGCGAACCCTAACGGTGATCCCCTGAATGCAAACCATCCCCGGTACGATGAAGAAACTGGTCAAATTATGACTTCTGATGTGCGTGTCAAACGAACAACCCGTGATGAATGGATTCTGGAAGGAGAAGAGGTCTTAGTCAATGGGGAAGCCGTAACCTTACCCGCGCGTTATGACGAACTCAAAAAGAAATACGGTGAAAGCAATGCCGAAACGGTGGTCTCCCATTGTATCGACGCTCGCGTCTTTGGCGCCACCTTTGCGGTAGGAAAAGAATCCTTCTCCTGGACAGGCCCCGTGCAATTCAAATGGGGACGCTCTCTCCACAGAGCAAAAGTGGAGTTCGTTCAGGGCACCGCCGCCTTCGCCACGAAAGACACCAGCGAACAACGCTCTTTCCGCAACGAATACATCGTGCCCTTTGCGCTTATGGCCACAAGCGCCGTTTGCAACCAAAACGCCTCGCGGTATAGCGGCGCAACAGAAGAAGATTTAACGAAACTATCGAAGGCTTTGTGGTATGGCACGAAAAACCTGATTACTCGGAGCAAAATGGAACACACCCCCGCCCTTTTGATCGAAATCACCTATAAAGAAGGACATTCTTCTCATATCGGGAGTCTAGATGAACGCGTTGTTCTTTGTAAAACCGACGGAAGCGCGTTTTCGGACGAGGAGCAGTATAAACTTCGGTCTCTCAAAGATTTCGTGATCGACCTGTCATCCCTGCAATCGAAAATCGACGAACAATCAGACCATATCGACTCTGTTTCGGTTATCATCAACTCCGATGTTCGGGTGAAAGGTATCCAGCAAGAACCCGAGTTGAGGTAATGAAATGGCTTGCGTATTTGATATTTCCGGAAGGTACGCAATGTTCCGCAAGTCTTATACAACGACCTCCTCGATCTCTTTCCCCTTCCCGCCGCCTACAGCGGTGGCGGGGATTATCGGAGCGATACTCGGGTTCCCGCATAACGCGAACCAAAGGGCAGACCGCGCAGACTACTGGTTCAAAATGCGCGGGACGCGGGTGGCGATTAAGCTCAATCGCCCGCTAAACTGGTATCGAACCGGAATCAATTTTATCAATACGAAGACCTATAAAATGTCCGACCACACGCAAATAAAACATCAATTCGTCAGGGATCCTTCTTATCGGATATACGTCGACGGCCCGCTTGAAGAAAGGCTATGTGAGAGCTTAAGAAACAGGAACTTCCATT
>JAAYCF010000406.1 GCA_012744415.1 Thermotogaceae bacterium | reverse complement strand
GCCGATTTTTCGGGATGGCGAAGGGGTTCTGCCAAATATTGGAAAAAGATTCGATTTAAAGCTTGCAAAGACGGGGGAATCTTTCGATCCGGGAAGTGTTTCCAGCGGAAATACTGAAGATGGGCTCCTCTTCGGATCCACTCACGAGCTTTGCTTGGCTCTCCGCACCGCGCGCCCGGTCCGCCGAACCGTGTTCTCGTCATTTCACAATAAGTTTTTCGGATATTCACAATATGAGACAACCTTTCTGTTGATAGGGATGGTGAATTCTACCACTAAAGTCCGCTAAATCGGATAGAACAGGTATCGTTGGCTTTATACCTCGCCCAAGTGATAACCGAGCGCTGACGGCACAATAACCCACGTAAGCGCTTTCTCGATCTTGAACGCCCTCAGTTGGCCATGAGGCATGAAACCAAATTGGCCTAGCGCAAATTGGGCAAGCCAGAGATTACAGGTCGGTTTTTCAGCCATACGGCTGTGTTATAATAAAAAGATCGAAATAAAAAAGCAAAGCCTTCGGGAACCTTTCGATGCGCCTTAGAAAAAAGCGAGTTGAGAAAACGATGAATCGACAAAAACATCTTTTTGTTTTCATAATCCTCCTTCTTTCCTGTTTCCTCCTCCCCCGTTTCGTTTTCGGAGCGGTCGGATTGGACAAGATACTCGAAAAGGGCGAGCTCCGGATTTTAATGGCGGAAGAAGACTGGTGGCCTTTTTTCTACGTCGATGAACGGGGTGAATTGGCCGGTATCGATGTTGAGATGGGAATGGAGATCGCGCGGGCTTTGGGTGTGCAGCCGGTTTTCATCCGAAAAGGGGTATTCAACGATCTGGCGCGGCATTTGGAAGAAGATGCGGCGGATGTGATCATCTCTTACTATTCTTATACCCCTTCCCGCAGCGCGCATCTGTTTATCACCCAACCCTATCTGATGGACTCGGATGGAATTTTAGTGAGCCATACCTTGATGGAATTCATGCGAAACCAAAAGGTAGACCTCAACCAGGAAGAAATCACGAAATACCTGAATCAACGGCGATTGCTTCGGATCGGCACATTGGCGGACACCTCCTATGAAGCGTGGGCTGTGGAAACCTTTCCGCGTGCGCGACTCTCGAAGGCAAAGCCTGAGGAGGTGCCGAATCTCCTAACCGATAAAGAGGTCGATGTGTTTTATTGCGCTCACTACTGGTTGCGCTTCTTTCTCGCCCTCCACCCGGAGATCCTTCTGAACTATCAATATGTACAAATGGATCGAAAAGACCTGATCAGCATGGCGGTGGCCCAAGAGAATCTCTCTCTGTATTTTTGGCTGGACAGCTATATCGCTTCTTCGAGCAGCCGGAACCGGGACTTGGAGGAGCTGATCGAACGCTATGACGCGGGCGAGCAAGAGGAACCGTCTCCCACAATCGTCGATAAAGCCTTGTCCGATCCTTGGCGATCGATCCTGTTGGCCGTTCTGGTTTCCGGCGCCGCGATCGTTGTCTACGTGAGTCAAAGACGGATTCGCAGGAAATCGAACTCGAAAAAACCGCCTCATTGGCTGCTGAATATGTGGACCGTTTTGTTCTCGCTCCTGTTGGGGACCTACGCCGGACTCGCTTTTCCAGAAGTTACGGAACTCTTGAGCCCCTTTGGAGATATCTTTTTCAACTATCTGCTGTTGGCCGGTATCCCCATCCTATTCTGTGTAGTGATCCTCAATTTTACGCGATTGATGTCGAACATCGGGGGATTGCGCTTCTTTCTGAAGTTTATGGGAATCCTTTTGATCTTTGTTTCGATCGGCGCCTTCTTGGGATTGGCGATTGGCTTAGTCATTCAACCGGGCTCCGGTCTTCCGCTGGAAAGTCAACAACGGTTGGCCGAGACGCTGCAAAGGCAATCGGCGGAATCTTCCCTCGCAATCGACACCTCTCCGGGCGCGATGTTGTGGATGATACCGAGCACGATGATCCCTAACAGCATTTTGAAAGCCTTCGTGGAAAACAGAACCCTGTCGATCCTTTTCTTCGGTATCCTGATTGCCTTTATCCTGCTCTACCAGGAGGAAAAGCGTAAGGGAAAAGTCATTTCCGTGTTAACCGTCGTGAACGATCTGTTTTTCACCCTGTTTAAACTGTCCTATTATGTGCTGCCTTTCGGGCTTTTCTGTTTAATGATGAGCCAAGCGAGCGCTTTTACAGACAATTCGGGGTTGTTCATGGCCTTTATCAAACTGCTGGTTTGTCAGGGCATTATGCTGGCCGCCTGGTTCTTCATCGCGGTTGGGGTGAGCCTTTGGAAGGTACCGATGCCGTTGCCGCGATACTTGTCCGCGATCAAGAAACCGATGATGATCATTTTTTCGCTCCTGTCGACGTTGGCGACCTTGCCGGCGATTATGGAAGTCTGTGAACGGGAAGAGGCCTTTCAGGATGAAAACGTTAAAGGCACGCTGCCTCTGCTGCTGATTATGGTGATTCCGACGATCGCGAGCATTTTCTCGCTGACGATCGTATTCTTAGTCCAGTTGTTGCGGATCGAAATCGGATGGGTCGGATACCTTTTCATCGGGATCAATAGTGTGATCGCCGGCATTGCCGCTTCCGGTATCCCGGCTCCCGCCGATCTATACTCGGTATCGATCGT
>JAAYCF010000062.1 GCA_012744415.1 Thermotogaceae bacterium | reverse complement strand
GGCAGACTTTGATCTGACGAATTATATCAGTTCGTCAGTAGCCAACCGTACTTCGGTCAGCGGTCTCGCGAGCGGAATCGACACTGAATCCGTCATACAGAGCATTATAGACGCCGAGAGCGCTCCGTTGCAAAAACTGACGGAGAGGAAGGAATCGATGACTAACCGTCAAAAGGCTCTGAACGAGTTGTCCGAAGAGCTGACGGAGTTCCGCACTTTCACCAACAACTGGCGTTTGGAATCCAACTTTTTGCAGTACCAAACCACCTCTTCAAACGAGTCGATCGCGACGATCCAGGCAACGGCGCCCGCGAAAACGAAAAACTTCTCGTTCGCCGTCGACCAGGTTGCTCGAAACGAAACCTACTTTTCCGCCGATTATGTATCCGGGACCAGCGCGACGCAATTGCAGAATCTGGGCGGATATGCAAACGGGGTCTCCCACGAAGGCGCCTTAACGCTGACAATAGACGGGACATCCTATGACCCGATCACGTATACCCAATCGAATACTTTATCCGAGGTCATCGCGCAAATCAAAGCGATCAGTCCGGATATCACAGTGGATACGGTCAATTCGGCCGAAGGGTTGAAGCTATTTATCTCCGGCGCAGACGCTTCGATCGATATCTCGCTCGCCGATACCGGCGATTTCCTTCAAGTATTGGGGATGACGCCGTCTTATGAATCCGGTTATTTCGCAAACGGTTTGGCGACCAATACCCTTGCGGACTTTAACGGGGCGGGGACCGGCCTTACGGCCAATGGTCAGTTGACCATCAGGTATAATGGATCCGATGTCCTCATCGATTACGAAACGACGCAAACGTTGGACGAACTGCTGCTCGAAATCAACGCCGACCCAACCTTAACCGGAAAAGTCGACGCCTATTATGGAACCAATGCGACGGGAGATGCATTGGCTCTCTACATTCAAGCGAGAAACCCCGAAGACACGCTCTCTTTTTCCGATACCCCGGGAATTGGTTCCAAAGGGCTGCTCGAAATGCTGTATATGACCGAATCCTATTTTTCTACGGAAGGCGTTTCAGGAGAGAGCTCCACAACGACACTACAATCGTTGGGTGTCAATGACGGGCAGCTCACGCTGACCGTGGATGGCATAGACTATGTGGTCGCTTACACCGCTTCAGGCGGAACAGAAGTGTTGGACGATGTAATCGACGCCATCAATGCGACTCCGGGGCTTTCCGATTCGTTTTACGCATGGGTGGAAGAACAGGATGGCGAGATGTACTTGCATTTAGACGCGAACAATCCCGATACCGAGATTTCCATTACGGATGACAGCAATCTCTTCGACGTTTTCCATATCGACGCGAGCGGCGCGAGCGGCTATAACGCAGGCGCCATAGAAAACGGCATCTACTACCAAACAGCCCGGGAAGCCCAAATCACTGTCGATGTCAACGGGGTATCCACGACCGTCACGTCGGCATCGAACGAATTCGAAAACTTGTTCGACGGGATCTCTGTAACGGTCAAGCGCGCCAGCAGCGAACAGGTTTACGCCTCGGTCGAGCAGGATATGGACGCGATGGTGGACCATATGAAAACGTTCATCGACGCGTACAACGAAATCATGCAAAACCTCTATCTTCGTTTGAATCCTCCTGAAACGGATACGACCGAAACCGACGATGAAGAACTGACCGAAGAACAAATCGCGCTCAAAGGCGTGCTGAAGAACGACCCGGTTGTCCGCGACATCTTTAATCGGCTGCGCTCGCTTGTTTATTCCGATTTAGACGGTTCGAACAAAGAGGTATACTATTCAACAGGGGTAACAGGAAGCAAAACGGATTTATTGAGCTCCTTCGGGATAACCGGCGGCACGTTGTCTATAACACTCGCGGGTTCTTCCACGCCTTATAATGTCGATTATGCAGGAACAGACACCGTCCAATCGATCGTGGAAAAGCTAAGATTCGTTAATCCTGCTCTCTCGGCGAAGATAGAAGAAGATTCCGGCGTTTTCAGCGTGTTTCTAAACGGAAATCAAGACTTCAACGTGATCGATACGCCAACCGGAGAGTCTTTGTCCTTTCGGGACTTTTTCCTCAACCAACATTCGGATCCGGTACTCACCTACGATTTTCTGACCGAGATAGGAGTCGGTTCGTCAGACGGGTTCACCGGCGGTTATTTGGAAATCGTCAAAGGGCAGATTATGTTGGATGAACCCAAATTCCGAGATGCTTTGGAAACGGACGCGGAGGCGGTTTGGAAAACATTCGGCGCGAGCCAGGATTTTGGAGACACGACAGTTAAGGGGTTCGCCACACAACTATCCGATAAGCTTTACGATATCACCAAGTTTGGGAACGGATACATCGCGCGAACGGCCGGCACTTCCGGGTCTATCAACAACCAATTGCGAGTGGTGAACCAGCAGATCATCTCGCTGAGCGAAAGGCTTTCGAGACGTTATGAAGCGCTCGTGGCAAAGTTTTCCTTCATGGAAAAAACGGTCCAGACGTGGCAGAGTCAGGGCGCCTATATTACGCAAGCATTAGAAAAACAATCCAGTGGATAATTCTCTCCCTCCGAAATCAAGACAAGGCATTTATAAAACGAGGCTCGATCAATTGCTTACGGATCGGGCCCGTTTTTCTTCTCGTGAGAAGGCGCAGTCCGAGATTCTTTTAGGGAATATTCTGGTGAATGGCAGAAAAGAAACGAAACCGGGAAAGCAAGTACCTTCCGACGCTTCAATCGAGGTTCTGAAAACTGATTGCCCCTATGTCAGCCGAGGCGCCTTCAAGTTGAAAGGGGCGCTGGAGGACTTCGGCCTCTCCGTTTCGGGCGGCGTCTGCTGTGACTTTGGCGCCTCTACGGGAGGCTTCACCGAAATCCTTTTGCAGAACGGCGCTCGGCAAGTCACGTGCGTGGATGTCGGCTACGGCCAACTGGATTGGAGATTGAGGCAGGACCCGCGCGTGGTGGTTTGCGAGCGGACCAACGTTCGCTACCTGACTTTCGCGTCCTTCGGACACTTTTTCGATTTCATCTGCGGCGACCTCTCCTTCATCTCCTTGAAATGGATCTTGCCGGTCGCTTCCGCTTTGCTCGCCGAAAACGCGCCGTCGATTTTTCTCATCAAACCCCAATTTGAGCTGGAACCCAACAAAAACGTTAAAGGGATCGTAAGAGAGCCGGCCTACCACATAGAAGCGATCGAACGAACAATCGCGATTGCTCTGGAAAGCGAGTTGATCCCAGAAAAGCTTTCTTTTTCGCATATCAAAGGTACGAAAGGCAATGTCGAATATGTTATACTCCTGCGCAAAGGAAGGCCTTTGGAAGATCGAATTGGAAAACCGCGTCTCAGAGAGGTTGTAAACGAAGCGGAACGATTCTTTTTGGAAAACGCCGAGGGGGCGAAACGTTGAAAAAGGTAACGCCGGATGATTTAGATATTGACAAAGGGTATGTGTGGAAAGGGACGGCACAGATAGAGCCTCAGGATCATACTACTGAAAGAAGCGAAACGAGGGATTCTTTCTTGGACGGGTTGGAGTTAAAAGCGAGAAACTATAATATCTTCGTGACCGGGCTAAGCGGAACCGGTCGGCGCTCTTCGGTGAAGAAATGGCTGGACGCTTACGCGAAAAAAGAAAGAACGCCGGAAGATTGGGTTTACGTGAACAATTTTGAGGATGCCTGGACTCCCGTGGCGATCTCGCTTTCGCCCGGTTTGGGCAAAGCGCTGAAAAAAGATTGGGAAACGATGATCGAAGAAGCCCTCAAATCGATGGAGGGCGTTTTCATCGGAGAAAGTTACCGCAACAAACTGTCGGAACTCAACAACGAGTTCGAGAAACAAAAAAAGCAGCTTTGGTCGGAGATAGCCAGAAAAGCGGGAGAGGTGGGGTATCTTTTACAATCGACCCCGACCGGCATCGCCCCGATCCCGCTGCGGGACGGAAAACCGCTGACGACAGATATCCGCAACACATTAAGCGCGGAGGAGAAGCGGAAAATTGAGGAGAATGGCGTCAAAGCGAGACATCTGGCGGAAGGGTACTTGTTTCGGTTGCGAGAGTATGAAAAAGACTATCAGAAAAGTACTGAAGAATTGAACCGCTTCAGCGCCAAGTTCGCCATTCGTTCGATCTTGAACGAGTTCGAGCAGAAATACCAGCAATCAGAGGAATTCCTCCGATTCAAAGAACACGTGATAGAGGATATTCTGGCTCAACTGCCTTTCTTATTGGCAAAACCGGAGCAATGGGAAAGCCTGCTCCATCGGTATCGGATCAACCTGTTCGTTGATCACAGCAAGACCCATGGCGCGCCCGTGGGATTTGAAATGAATCCGAGCTTCGCTTCTCTCTTCGGAAAGATCGATTTTTTGTCGAAAAATGGGTATCTGTACACGGATCACACGTTGATAAAACCGGGCGCTGTCCACCTCTGTAACCGGGGATACCTTGTTTTAGACGCGCGAGACGTGGTTTCAAACTACGCGCTTTGGGATACGATGAAAAAAATGCTCTATGCAGAAAAGACGAGCGTCGAGAACGAGGATACGCGTTACGGCTTCTCATCGCTCGCCACGTTGAAACCCCAAGAGATGCCGATTTCTTTTAAATGCATCCTCATCGGCGAACCCGAGCTGTATGATATTTTACAAGAGCTGGATCCTGATTTCGACAAGCTGTTCCGATACAAAGTGGAGTTCGACTATGAAACCGACGATTCGCCTCAACACAGAGACCGATACACGCGGTTTATCGCGTCTACCGTTTCAGAGAAAGGCTTGTTGCCAGTCGAAGCCGGCGCCGTTCGGGAAGTGATGCGATACAGTATGCGTTTGGCGGATTCTCGCGGAAAGCTTTCCAACGACTACTCGCGCATCACGGACCTGCTCATCGAAAGCGACCATTTAAGCCGACGCCGAAATCTTCATAAAATCGAAGGAAAAATCGTTCAGGAAGCCATTCGCAGGAAGACGGCCCGGAGTAGTCTCGAAAACCGAAAGATCGAAGAGATGATACGCAACGACGTCATTCGAATCCGGACGAGCGGAAAGCAGGTGGGGCAAGTCAACGC
>JAAYCF010000405.1 GCA_012744415.1 Thermotogaceae bacterium | reverse complement strand
GAAACTCCAAGATTATACCACGTCGCCGAGTGTAGTATAATACAAGGGTTAGAGAAGCGGGTTGCGCTCGGGACTCACGGGAGGTGTCAGATGTTCGTTTTAGGCAATTTTCTTTTAGCGTTGGCTCAGATACTGCAATTTATTTTATACGCCTATATCTTTATTCTCATCGTCGATTCGATCCTTAGCTTTTTAGGCAACAATTACCAATTGTATCAGATCAAACAGGTTGTTTCGCGCTTGGCAGGATTGATGCTCAATCCGCTGCGCAAGGTTTTCAAACCCATTGGAAACGTCGACTATACCCCTTTCATAGCTATATTGATCCTAGTATTCGTCAATTCTTTCGTCGTTCAAACCCTATTTGATATCGGTACCCGGTTGAGATGACGATCCAGGCCGGTATTCTCTACAATCCTCACAAACCCGCAATCGAGAAATATTTGGATATATTGTCCGATCGATTAACGCAAAAAGGGATGAAGATCCCTTTCATTGCTTCAACCGAAGGGTCCGAATTCATCGCCCGGCGCGCGTTTCCTGCATCAATCGATTATCTCCTCGTCTTGGGGGGGGACGGAAGCGTTTTGCGCGCGATGCAGGCGACGCTCCAAAAACAGATACCGGTCATCGGCGTGAATTTCGGAAGGTTTGGTTTTCTAACGCGATTTGAAATCGAAGAGATCATCGATCCCCGATTCGATTTTTCCGCGATTCGCATTTTAAACCGTTTAGTCCTGAGCGTACAGATAACCAGGGGGGCGGAAAGCTTTACGGAGTTTGCCTTGAACGATGTGGCGATTCATCGTCCGTTAGAGTGCAATATCGAACATTATCAGATACAGATCGACGGAGAACCGTTACCCTTGATCGCCGGGGATGGGGTGATCCTTTCCACGCCGACCGGGTCGACCGCTTATTCTCTGTCGGCAGGAGGGGCGATTATCTATCCGCAAGCCGGCGTTTTTCAAATTACGTTGTTGGCGCCACATACCATGGCAAATTCCCCGATTATTGTGGACGATCATTCCGTGGTTCAAGTCCGTAAAAGCCCCTTAAATCCACTCTATTACTCGCTGGACGGGTTTACGGTCAAGACAGGAGAGAGTCTGGAAGTGAGTCGCGCCCCTTATGACTTTTTATTGGCTTCGCCGAAAGGGGAATCGCTTTCGGCAATCATCTCAGAAAAGCTTTTATGGGGGAAGCGGGGTTAACGATGCTACGGGAGATGCGGGTCCAAAACGCGCTGCTGTTCAAAGAGGCGGATATCGCTTTTGAAAGGGGATTTTGCGCCGTCACCGGGGAAACCGGGGCGGGAAAATCGATGTTCGTTTCTCTCTTGCGCGCTTTATCTGGGGAACTGAAAGGGAAGGATCTTTTAGGTCCCTTCGGAGATCGATTTTCGATCGAAACGTTGTGGGATGGATCGAAGGAGGTAGCGCATCTTTTATCCGAAAACGATCTACCCCAAGAGGACACATTGCTGTTGAAGGTTACGGGAACGGAAGAACGTTTGTCTTACCGCGTTAACGGGTCTATGGTTTCCGCCAGCGTTATCCGGGAGATTGCGAACGGTTTAATCTCGATCCACTCGCAGAATGCCTTTCAAAACCTTAGAAATCCCCTCTTCCAAACGGCGATCGCGGATAGTTACCGTCCGCAAGCGCTTGCCGATATCGCGAGCCGTTACCGCGAAGCGTTTCGCGAGTATCAGGAGCTGAAAGCGATTTCCGGCGCGTTGCCGTCCAACACGCGAGAGATGGCGCGAACACTGGATTTTTTGTCTTTTCAGATCGAAGAGATCGAAAACGCGCGGTTGGTTATCGGTGAGGACG
>JAAYCF010000404.1 GCA_012744415.1 Thermotogaceae bacterium | reverse complement strand
TCCCTCGGATCGCCCAACTCACTCAAAAAACCAATCAATTCAACCTGACAACGCGCCGCTATACCGAAGCTGACATCCTGCGTATGAAAGAAGATCCCGCTTATCGCCTGTGGATCGGTCGTGTCGAGGATCGGTTCGGGGATTACGGAAAAGTGGCGTTGATGATCGCCCGCGTCGAAGATAGAAAAGCCGTTTGCGACACCTTTCTGATGAGCTGTCGCGTCATGGAAAGACACGTGGAAGACGCCGTGATCGAATGGGTCGAAGGGCAGTTACGCTCGGAAGGCGTCGTATCGGTACGCGCACAGTATCTTCCCACCGCCAAAAACAAACCGGTCGAAGGGTTGTGGCCGCGATTGGGGTACCAGCCCTTGGACGGCTCCGGTAACTTCGAACGGGATTTGCGCGCGCCTCTACCGACAGGAGCTATCCGAAAGGCACACGTAAGAATAAAAGGCGGATGATCGCCTTTTTCCGCTCAGAGCGAGCGTGTTTGGTAAGAAGATCATCACACTGAGAGGATTATGAAATACTTTCCGATAATGATCGGTTTGATCGCGGGTTTCCTTTTTGGGATTGCCACACCGATAAGCAAACTCGCCCTGGCGTATCTCAATAGTTTTCAATTAGCCGGACTGTTGTATCTTGGCTCTTCCTTCTTCTTTCTACCTTACTTTCTCAAAAACGGTAACCGCGATTTGAGTGTTATCAAGAAAAAACCGAATAGAGTATTGGTTTTCGGTATCGTGCTATTCGGGGGTTTTTTGGGTCCGATTTTCCTGATGGTCGGGCTTAAATCGGCGAATGCTATGTCCGTTTCGATATGGTTGAACGTCGAATTGATCGCCACGGCTTTGATCGGGTTCTTCTTTTTTAAAGAACATTTAGGAAAATTCGCCGTCTTGGGGATTCTTTTCACTCTAACGTCGAGCATCATCATTTCTTCTCAAGAAAACATAAGCGGGTTGCTCTCCGGCATGTTTGTCACAGCCGCATGCCTGTGCTGGGCGGTAGATAACCACTTGACGGCCATCATAGACGGCGTGACGCCACAATCGACCACCTTCATTAAAGGAGCGGCGGGAGGAACAACGAATCTCGCAATCGGTCTTTTCTTGAGTGGAGGAAAGATAGGATTCGAGTACATTTTTTTCGCGGTTCTTCTAGGAATGTTTTCCTACGGCGTTAGCATTTTTTTATATATTTTATCCGCCCAGTCGTTAGGCGCCACGAGGAGTCAAATCCTCTTTAGCACGTCACCTTTTTGGGGTATCGCGTTATCCTGGTTCTTGCTTGACGAACCGATCAATCCAATCCTTATTTTGGCTTTATCTTTCTTGGTTGCAGGAATCGTTTGTAGCCATCTATCCTCTCATTCCCATCCTCACACCCATCAAGCGATCACGCATATCCATCTGCATCGTCACGATGACGGGCATCACGACCATCCGCACGCCGAAAAAGATAAGACAGCGAAACACGTCCATGTCCATACACATGCAACAAAAGAACATTCTCACGATCATTTTCCCGATTTACATCATCGGCATGACCTCGAAAGGGATTAAGGAACCCTTGTTCTCAACGACTTAAGGGTAAAAATCAATTAGAATTGATCGGAGAAACTTAAAGCAAGCCGTCGAAACCTGCTGTAACGGTTTTCAAATAAGCTTCCCTCCGCTCACCCGTTTGCGGTTTTTGATAATGAATCGTCACTGCTCCGCCTTGTTTTTGCGAGTTCATAATTCAGTCCTTCGTTTCTGGCGATCATTTCTAACGCTTTATGCTTGCGACAAACTCTTCCACCTTTTTTCCCCCGATAGTGGCTTGATTTGCGCCTATAATTTTCCATAAGTCCTCGAATATTCTGGCCGCCTCTTCACCGAAAACGCCAACATAAGTCACGGAATGA
>JAAYCF010000061.1 GCA_012744415.1 Thermotogaceae bacterium | reverse complement strand
CGATTGCGGAAAAGCTCATTCAGGAAGGCATGGAGAAAGGGATAACCAAAGGTATGGAAAAAGGCATGGAAAAAGGGAAGGAAGAACTCATCTGGAAACAGATCACGAAAAAATTCCCGAAGATCCCGTACGATTATTATGAAAAAGTGAAAGGGCTGAGGGCGGACCAGTTAGACATTCTCGGGCTCGAATTGATAGATATGAAAGACCCGCAGGAGTTGGACCGGTTTCTATAAGCCCTCGGGGTTATTCGAATCGCAACGATGGAGTAGTAAACGATACAAAAGATAAGAAAGTCATGACCACCCCGTCCTACGGAGATGGCCACCGCTCCGTAGGACGGGGAATTTTATTAACGATACCCCGATACTTGACACACGCGCTCCCCTGCGATAGAACAAGACTGCTTTGTAGTTTACCATTGACTTTTTCTCGATTCAATGAATCGTTTCGGAATAGAACGTATTTGTGCTATAATCGTATCAAGACGGAACGAAATGAGGAGTTTCTATGGATAACGAAGAAATATTGCGTCAACTTGAGTTTATACACTCGAGAAAGAAAGCTTCTTTACCGGATCGGTTGAGGCCGTTTTACGGAAAGGTCTCCTTAAAAAACCGGGGAGTTCTTGTTTTTGGAGCCAGAGGCGTCGGAAAGACGACGTTTCTATTAAGCGCGTTCGATGAAAAAAACGTGTTGTACCTGTCGGCCGATAATCCTCTGATTGCGTTAAAGGGGCTTTGGGAGATCGGAAATACCGCATTTTTGGCAGGTTATGAGGGAGTTATCATCGACGAAGTCCATTATGCCAAGGATTGGAGTATTGCGCTTAAGAGCCTCTATGATGCTTTTCCCGATAAGAGGGTGTATGCCAGCGATAGCAGCAGTCTCATTTTACGATCGGGTATCGCTGATTTATCGCGACGGTTTTCGAGCGTTCAGATTCCTCTGCTTTCATTTCGCGAATACCTTTTCTTGAAAAAAGGAATCGATTTACCGCTATTCGATCCTTTCCAATCGAACCTTGCGACTGTGCGAGAGATAACTAACACGGTGAATGTGTTGGCGTTGTTTCGGGAATATATAAAGGGTGGGTTTCGCCCTTCTTATCTCGAATGGGATTATTGCGAACAGGTTATGAATATTTTAGAGAAGACCCTTCATTTCGATATCCCGTTTTTTGTAACTCAAATCTCGGATATCCATTTTCGACTTATGAATTCTATCGTCGGTTTCCTGGCGACTTCGACAGTCCCCACTATCAATGTCGAACGTTTTTGTAGGGATTGGGGCGTCGGAAAACGGAAGTTATACGAGCTCCTTTCCGTAATGTCTTCAACCGGACTGATTCGTATCGTGCTTAAAAAAGGTGATTACAAGACTTTCTCAAAAGGAGAAAAAATCCTGTTCGCCGATCCCTCCTTCTATTCGGTATTTGGAGAAAACATAGGTACGGTGAGAGAAGCGTATGTGGTTCAGGCTTTCGAAGAAGCGAAAAAACCTTGCTTTTGTTGCGAAGATGAGAGAAAAGGCGATTTTTACGTCGAAGGAAAACGGATAGAAATCGGAGGAAAAAATAAAAAAGCAAAAGATTCAGATTTCGTTATTCGAGATGATACGGAGTTCCCTGTTTCTAACGTTATTCCTCTATGGATGCTCGGATTTATGTATTAGGAGTTATATTCTATCGTACAAATATATCGAGAGAAACGAGTGAATGGCGGTACGCCCCTACGAAAGAACGGGAATTTTTGCGGTAACGATTTTGTTGGCGGGCAAAAATATTCGCTAACAGCTCTAATATTCGAGGAATTGATACATTTATTAAGAAAAGCGGGCGTATGTTTATACGCCCCTACGAAAATCGGGAACGTATCCGTAATGTCTTGTAGGTGCGGATAAGTATTCGTCCGGGGTTTGGGTTATATCCGATTCTTGTGGGTACAATAAAGGGGTGGAGTCGTATTAAAGAAGAAAACAAAAGACAAGGAATGTCATGACCACCCCGGCCTGCGAAAACGGCCACCCCTCCGTAGAAGCGAATTTCATTCATCTCTCCCATAGCGTATAATAGCAACAAGAAACGTTATTTGGAGGGATAGTTGATGGAGACGCTCAATAACCCACACGATAAGTTTTTCAAAGAGGTCATGGGGCAACGGGAAATCGCGCGGGATTT
>JAAYCF010000060.1 GCA_012744415.1 Thermotogaceae bacterium | reverse complement strand
CCTCGTTAGGTATAGTTTATCACATAACGATGAGAATTGCAACCCCTAAAGAGAGATTATCAAGCGTTATCGCAGGTTTCACGATTTTTCAAAGACCAGCTCGTTAGGTGTTAGCGGGAATACAGGTTTCATAGGGAATATCCCCTGCCGTTCGAAGTGATAGCGCTCAAAGACTCTTAATAAAACGAACGGAAGTTCAGAACTCTGAAACCGGTATTTTTTCGCTACCCTCTTCTGTTTCCAACATAACCCGCAAGGGTACCGAGGTGAAAGAGTGACTTCTCGGTCACGCAGCCTTTTTTTGCCCTCAAGCCCATCCGCCCATAGCTCTGCCTTCCGTGAGCGGCCCTTTATTCGATCATTTCACAACAAACCCGGTTCCGACCGGTCTGTTTCGCCCGGTACATCTGATCATCCGTCCGATTTACTAAAGAATCGACAGAATCTCCCTCCCGGTATTCGGCGACACCGAAGCTGGCCGTCATATGCCCCACTTCCTGGATCTCCGTCTGGAAAAGGGTGGCGCGCAACTCTTCGGCCAATAAGGCGGCATGGCTCCCACTTGTTTCGGGCAGCAAAATTAAAAACTCCTCGCCACCCCAACGCCCGAGGGTATCGATTTTCCTGATCCGCTTTTTTATCATCCCCACCAGCGCTTTCAGTGCCGTATCTCCCCACTGATGGCCAAACCGGTCGTTGATCTGTTTGAAGTGGTCGATATCGAGCATCACGAGGGAGAAGGGACGCTTGGTTCGCGCGGCACGGTCGGCTTCTTCCTGCAGTTTGCCCATAAGGTACCTCCGATTGTAAGCGCTGGTTAGAGGATCCAACTGGGAAATTTTAACAATCGTTTCGTACCGCTCGATATTCGTGAGCACTAAACCGCAGATCGGTGAGACGCTGAGCGCGAAGTTGAGGTAACGGCTGATATATTGGGGAAACAGGAAGTTCCCGGCTTCGATGATGCCATGAACTTGATTCACATACTTAACGGCGACGAAAAATCGATGCTTCTCTTCTTCTAAGTAAAATTTGGGGGGCGGCATTCCCGCTCCGCTCGGATCGTCGAAGAGTATGGCCGCTTCCGCCGGGATGCCTGAAAGATCTTCTTCTTTGGAAATGAATCGGAAATCGTTCGCTCCCATTACGGCGGTGAAGATCTCTTGGATTCCGGCCATTGCCATCTCCCGGCTGTCGTAGCTTCCGATCCTGCCCAACACGTCCATAATCGTCGCGTATTCGGCAGCTTGAGCCTGAAGCTGATTTTGAGTCTCAGGCGTTTCCACTGTGTTTTTGGATGGCTGTTGCGCCATCTTCCATTCTGCAATGACGCCATTGATGGATAACTCCAACGATTCCAAGTCATAGGGAATCGTGAGGGCGGGGATCTTAAGGTATTCCGAAAGTTCCTCCAATTTACATTTTGCGCTCGGGTCGATCCCGGTATCGATATAAACCAGTTTGGCACAAACTTCTTTATAGAATTCTTGAGCCATCTTTCGATCGAAACCGAGTTCCTTCAGTGTTTCCTTCCAACTGTTGAGCCAGCCCAAACCGATAATATACCCGCCTTCATCGAAGACGGCTTGAATCATCGGGGGGGTGGCCAAATGTGAAAAGCAATAGTTCGAAGAAACCACTTTGATGTTCGGACTTTCCGGAACCAGTTTTAAAATATCGCAAAATCGGCTGCAAAAAATGACGCCGTCCTCTTCGTTCTCCACCGTTTGCTGGAGTTGCGCCTTGACTTGATCGTAAGCCCATCGTTTAAAACATAGGGAAGGATAAGCTTCAACGCTCACCTTCTCCGGTTTTTCTTTTTCGATCACCCTCAAATAATCGGGCAAGTAGTTTTCACAGATAAATAGTTTAAGTTTGCGCGTGGTCATCCACTCATTTCAATGGGTAGGTTCCGTAAAGCCGAACGGCTTCGGATACGGCCAACAGGGTCTCTTCCGAAACTTGCCAGGGAACCTCGCCGTGGCCGTCGGAAAGGATAAAACCGCCGCCTTTCCCGCACTGTTCGATCACCGTTTTAACCGTTTGACGCGCCTGTTCCCTGGTCCAGTGAACCATCTCCAACCCGTTCAGGTTTCCGATCAAACACACGCGGCCTTCAGCTTCCTTCTTCAAAGCGACCGGATCGTCGGCGGATCCGAATCCGAGAACGGCGGTTCCCGTTTGGGCAATCTCATGAACGACCGGTAAAGTGAGACCCGAAGCCAGATGCGTCGCAGTCGCTCCTCTGATTTTCGCGATCGTCCGTTTGGCTACCACGTTTCCCGTTCTCATGTAGACCTCTTTTTCGATAACGGTCGGTGACGCGAGCGGGTCGAAATAGCAGATGGCAGTCGCTCCGGCGGCTAACTGTGCGTTCGCCCAAGCGACGCAGAACGCCTCGTTCACTTTCATCAGTCTGTCGAAAGCTTCTTTTCGGAAGTAGATCATCTCCAAATACTTCTCGAAACCGATTTGCATCACCGGCAGCGAGAAGGGTGACATCGCGACGCCGATAATCGGAACTTCGTTTCCCACCCGCTCTTTCAACATTTCGGTCGCGCGAAGGACGCGTTTCAAACCGGGGCTTTCACTAATTTCCGGCGGTTCCAAATGAAAAACGTCTTCTATCGTATCTAAGATTGGAACACCCGCATTCGGCGGGCCGTTCTCCACAAAGAAGCTCTCAGACCCGAAAGCTTCCGTTTCGATTGAGGCGTAGAAGAAGGTGTAATAGCAATCGTTTTGAAACTTTTCCCGCATCGCACGCTGCGCGGCGACGACGTTCTCCGCCTTATTAAAGTATTCCTCGACGGTCATTCCCAGTTCCTTCGCGCCATAAAGTGACAAGAGCAAAAAAAGCGGGACACGATCCGGTTCTTTATGGGTAATCGCGGTCATCACGCGTTCCATAGAGGTCATCGGTTGACGGCTCATCAGGACACCCCCTTCCCGTCGCCCAGGTATTCAAGAAGATCGAAGACATCGGAGGCGGTTCTCGACCCGGCATCGGCGCCAACCCTTTCCCATAGCCCTTCATCAAGGCGGAACGGGGCGCCTCCGACAATAATCTTCACCCGATACCCTTCTCTATCGAATTGACCTCTCAGTTCCTCGACCTTCAGGGCAGAAACGTACATGAGCGTCGAAATGAGGAGTATCTCGATTCGGCTTTCGATCGTTTTTTCCACTATTCGTTCAGGCGTTAGGCCGTCTCCGAAGTCGGCCACTTCATACCCGGCGGCTCGTAGCAATGAAGTCACGATTTTTTTGCCCAAGGCGTGGCGATCGATTAACAACGCGATCGCGATTCTGGGAGAATCCTTTCGGTTCACTTTCGCTTTCGGAAGATATTCGTCTATCAATTCTTCGCAGATCCGCCCGCTCATATAGACCTGAGCTAAAGAAACGGTCCCGAGTTCCCATTTTTCCCCGATCCGGTCCAGCGATCCGACAACCAGTTGCTCGACGGGATGAAACTCTTTCGATTCCTGGGTAAATCCGCGAAAGATCGAGGCAGCGTTGATTCGATCGATCTTCAGTAGCGCGTTTTCGAAATCATCCAGCAAGTCTTCGAAACCCTTCATCTTCTTCCCTCCGTCCTTCGTCTCTCACGTTTCAGCGGTATTCCCGTCCTACAAACCGGTTGCATCCTCATTTCAACCCTCCGGTTCCAAAGGTAATGAACGAAAACAGATCGGTTCAGGTTAGCGCGCGATTGTGTTCGAAACGTCCTTAACCCGTTTGGTGAACGTTCGGCGAGGAGATGACTCCCTTTAATTAATTATACACTATGACACAAAAAAATGAGTCAGCCCCCCGATACATATTCGTCACAGGAAATATACCGTTGCGGGGGACGAATCGCGCCTGGTCGAAAGATTTTTTATACCGGATAAGAGAAGCTCTGATCCCAAGCGGCGCGAAGATAGAAAATTGTCATCGAAAATGGTAAAATGGAGGCACCGAGGGAGGTGCGCCGTGGAACTAGTCTGGGCAGGCCTGATTATTTTAGCGACCTTTTCTACTAAGATTACAACGAAGATCGGAATTCCGGGGTTGCTCGTTTTTTTGGGTATCGGTATGTTGTTTGGAAGCGACGGATTCGGGTGGTTATATTTCGATAATATGACGCTGGCCCGCCAAATCAGCGATATCGCTTTGATCATCATCCTGTTCGAGGGTGGTTACACGATTAAAAAAAGCCTCTTAAAAACTTCTCTCAAACCCGCTTTAACCTTGGCAACCCTGGGGGTCGTGATCACCAGCGTCGTCACCGCCTTGTTCCTCCATTTTTTCTTGCATTTAAACTGGCTCACGGCGCTGCTGCTCGGCTCGATCATCTCCTCCACCGATGCCGCCGCTGTCTTTTCGATTCTGAGGGGAAAGGCCTTGCCGACAAAAGTTACGGCTACCCTCCAGGTGGAGTCCGCCTCCAACGATCCGATGGCGATCATGTTGACCATTACGATCATCGGGCTTATCAATGGAGCCCAACAATCCGTCTGGATGTGGGGGCTTTCCTTCGTGTGGCAGCTCTGCGGGGGGGCACTCATCGGCTGGCTGATCTTCGTTGCCGGCAAGTGGCTCTTTAACTCGCTGAAGGCTGGAAGCGGCGGATTCTACTATGTTTTGATTATCGGCGTCTGCCTGTTAGCTTACGGTTTCGCCAAAATCGTCCAAGCCAACGGATTCGTCGCCGTTTTTTTCGCTGGAGTGCTGTTTGGAAACGCAAAGTTCGCCTTCAAAGGAGGGGTTTCACACTTTCTGGAAGGAATTTCCACCTTCGCCCAAGTTCTCGTCTTTCTCCTGCTCGGATTGTTAGTCTTCCCAAAACAACTGCTTTTCTCTTGGCATGAAGGGGTTTGGGTCGCGATCATCCTGATGTTCGTCTCGCGCCCGCTAGCCGTATTTCTCTGCACGTTGTTCTCAAGCTTTTCTTTCAAAGAAAGGGTGTTTATCACTTGGAGCGGCTTTAAGGGAGCCGTTCCGATTGTTCTTGCCACTTATCCCGTCGTCGCCGGGTTAGACCCAGATTCACGTATCTTCAATATCGTCTTTTTTGCCGTCTTTCTGACCACTTTATTGGAAGGCTCTACCCTGGATTGGGTGGGACGCGCATTGGGCCTTCTTCGGAAATCGGCCCCGAAACCGCTCGTTTCAATGGAATTGATGGCGCTCGAAAATGCCAACTTCGAGCTGATCGAGATCTCTCTGGGCGAAAGGGATTTCGCTTCCGAAAAGTTGATACGGGATATGGCGTTGCCTCCGGATGTTTCCATTACGGCGATCGTCCGCCACAACGAAGTCGTCCCGGCCAAAGGAAATACCCGCCTCATCAGCGGAGATCTGCTCTTCGTATTAACCCCTACGGAGCTCTCCGAAACCCTTCCGGATTACTTCATGTGCTCTACGACCTGCCCCAATCCTAAAGAGCCGTCTGAAACTTAATCCGTAGGCGTTTGGACGCCTCCCCCAAATCCGTCGTTCCGCCAGATCATCCCAACGGCGCGAAAAAACCCTCTTTTCTCGTAAAAGGGCGCCAAGTTTTCATCGCAGATCAGATCCATTCCGTAGAAGCCTTCGAAGGATTGGCGCATCCTCCGGATCAATTCCGTCCCGATCCCTTTCCCGCGGTATTCCGGAATCACTTCCAACAATGGAACCGTAGCATAAAAGAAACCGTCCGAAATCGCGTTGATGAATCCGACGCATCGGGAGCCATCGAGGGCCAGCCAACAAGCGGCGCTGTTTCGAAGGATCTCAAGATGTTGTTCCGGCGTCGGTTTTTGAACCCACCCTTCGAAAAATCCATTGAGCGTCTCTGCCTTCAGGCAAGACGGATCGTTCGTATAGGATATCAATCTTATCGGGTTTGCTGGATCCATGAGACCAGCGCTTCAACTGT